>CAYHRC010000351.1:0-987 GCA_964358565.1 uncultured Sphingobacterium sp.
TCGATTTTGTAATACCTTCTTAATCCCTTATCTTAACCCATTGCAGCTATGATAAAACGAAAAACCATCATCACCCGCACTATTTGGGTGCTTTCCCTGGTTAGTCTGTTTACCGATATCGCCAGTGAAATGCTATATCCGGTAATGCCTATCTATTTGAAGAGTATAGGTTTTTCAATTGTACTGATTGGAGTTTTAGAAGGCTTTGCTGAAGCAGTAGCGGGTTTAAGTAAAGGCTATTTTGGAAAGCTGTCTGACAACATGGGGAGAAGGGTTCCCTTTGTCCGCTGGGGTTATTTATTAAGTGCCTTTTCCAAACCGCTGATGGCTGTTTTCACCTTTCCATTGTGGATTTTTTCTGTCCGCTCACTTGACCGGATCGGTAAGGGTATCCGGACCGGCGCGCGGGATGCCTTATTATCAGATGAAGCTACGCCGGAAACAAAAGGAACAGTGTTTGGATTTCACAGGTCAATGGATACGCTTGGCGCTGTAATCGGCCCTTTATCGGCCTTAATATTTCTGTATTTCTATCCCGCCCAGTACAAAACGCTGTTCTATTTAGCCTTTATTCCGGGTATAGTCGCAATCAGCTTCACATTGTTTCTAAAAGACAGAAATCCAATACCCAAAACAAGCAGAATAAAAACTTCGTTTTTCGATTTCATAAAGTATTGGAAAACAAGTCCGGTATTGTACCGTAAACTGGTCGGCGGATTACTCCTTTTTACCCTGGTTAACAGTTCCGATGTCTTTCTTTTGCTCAAGCTGAAGGAAGCTGGCTTCAGCGATCCGGAAACGATTGGTGTTTACATATTTTACAATCTTGTTTATGCCACATTCGCATATCCATTAGGAATCATAGCTGATCGTATAGGCTTAAAGAGGATGTTGTTATTGGGTCTGATACTATTTATAGCGGTATACCTCGGAATGGCATTTAATTCCAGCTTGTATGTATTCATTTTTTTATTCTTCCTTATTTTT
>CAYHRC010000351.1:997-3244 GCA_964358565.1 uncultured Sphingobacterium sp.
TACGGAGTTTATGCGGGAGCGACAGAAGGCATTGCCAAAGCATGGATCTCTAATATCAGCGAGAGAAAAGATACAGCTACTGCCATTGGTACATTTACTGGTTTTCAAAGCATTGCTACCATGATAGCAAGCAGTTTGGCAGGTTTAATATGGTTCAAATTCGGACCTGCTGCTACATTTATGGTGACCGCATTTATAAGCATTATTGTTTTCGTTTATATAGCAGGTTTACCAGTCAGACATAAGGAAAATTAAACCTGTATTTTTTATTCCCGAAAATCCAGTTTAGAAAAACGTCTTTTTCTGCGTTAAATATACATCTGGCAGGTATTCAGACTAAGATTTGAATGATTCGTATTGAATGAATAAACAAAAGGACTTAAAGGCGGTTGTATAAGCAAATTAATCACTTTCTTATGAACTACCAGGAACTCCAAAGCCTGCTTGGACCAGAAGCCGAGTATTTTTTAAATCACCAAAGTAAAACTGTATCTAAGGACCTGTTACATGCTCCGTCTCCTGATTTTATTGATAAAGTATTTGCATTAAGCAACAGGAACACCCAGGTTTTACGCAATCTTGCTGCTCTTTATGGACATGGCCGGCTGGCCAATACCGGTTACCTTTCAATTCTTCCCATTGATCAGGGAATTGAGCATACCGCAGGTGCCTCATTTGCAAAGAACCCGCTGTATTTCGATCCTGAAAATATTCTTCGGCTTGCCATTGAAGGTGGGTGTAACGCCGTAGCATCTACCTTTGGAAACCTGGCTATGATGTCCAGAAAATATGCTCATAAAATTCCATTCCTTGTAAAGATTAACCATAATGAACTCTTAACCTATCCCACCAAATACAATCAGATCATGTTTGGAAAAGTTAAAGATGCCTGGAATCTTGGCGCTGCTGCTGTTGGTGCTACCATCTATTTCGGGTCTGAGAATTCAAGCAGGCAGATTATTGAAGTCGCTGAAGCTTTCGAGGAGGCCCACCGGCTGGGTATGGCCTGTGTTTTATGGTGTTATACCCGCAATAATGATTTCAAGAAAGACAATGTTAATTATGAAGTATCAGCAGATATAACCGGACAGGCAAATCATATCGGTGTGACCATCCAGGCGGATATAATCAAGCAGAAAATACCTGAAAACAATGGAGGTTTCACTGCAATCAATTTCTCCAAAAGTGATCCCCGTATGTATTCTGAACTTAGTTCGGATCACCCGATCGATCTATGCCGCTACCAGGTTATTAATTGTTATATGGGCCGGGCCGGATTAATAAATTCAGGGGGTGAATCCAAAGGTAATTCAGATCTGGTTGAATCTGTTAAAAGTGCAGTCATTAACAAACGTGCCGGGGGTATGGGTCTTATACTTGGCCGAAGAGCTTTTCAGCGCCCTTTCGAAGAAGGTGTAAAGGTGCTTCACACATTACAGGATGTTTATCTTGCGAAAGAAATTGGTCTGGCATAATTAAGTTGTTGGCTACGTTCAGGTGATTAAACATAAAGGATGAATTCATGAAATTTCTTTAAATCCGATCCGTCCAATGCAAAAGCAGAGTGCAGGAATTCTGATGTATCGTTTCAATAAGGATCTTGTTGAAGTTTTGCTTGTACATCCGGGAGGCCCTTTTTATACTAAGAAGGACCTGGGTGTATGGTCCATTCCGAAAGGTGAGTTTTTTGAGGGAGAAGATCCGGGGGAGGCAGCAATCCGGGAATTTAAGGAAGAGACAGGACAAACGCTCAATGGCCGCATGATCGAATTAAGCCCTATTATACAAAAGAGTGGTAAAAAAGTATTTGCATGGGCCGTTGAAGGCAACATTGATCCCAGTGAGATTATATCTAATACCTTTTCAATAGAATGGCCTCCAAAATCTGGTCAAATGAAAGAATTTGCAGAAATAGACCGCGGAGAGTGGTTTGCTGCCGGGCTTGCGCGGACAAAGATCAATCAGGCCCAGGTTCTACTTATTGATGAACTGTGTTTAATTTTAAACCTGAAGTAAACTGCTTCATGGAAGAATATATCAGATGGAATAGATCAATCAGGCGTTCCGGGAACTGTGGGAAAGCCGGTTTTGGAAAGGGTAAAAGCCTCAGACATTAATATAAACCGGATTAAAGCAATCTTAAAGGGGAATAAGAAAGGCACCATCAGCGATTTATCTGTTTGATCCTTCTATAATTCTCCTTAAACTTCAATATCTTCATTACTAAACCGGTAGACGGGTCTAAAG
>CAYHRC010000352.1:0-3240 GCA_964358565.1 uncultured Sphingobacterium sp.
GTCTGGTTGCTCAATGTTCATTGCAAGGTCAACTGCTTGACTGACTCGGTCTTGAAGAGGGTTGTAAAAAGCCAGAGGCTTAATCTTTTCTGATTTTTTAAAGGGGAATTCTTTAAGCTCTACTCTGAGTTTAGACACCGTAAGAGGTTTCATCGTTTCAGTATACCGAGAAATGGTTTCATCCACCAATGCATTGGTTTCCTACAAACGAAATCCGCATGTAGATCAGAGACAGCGTGGAAAAGAAGCCGCAAGCCTGCTGGTGGAATTACTAAAGGGCAAAACAAAGCCTGTTCAGGTACTTGTTCAGGTGCCATTGGCAATAAGTATTGAACAGCAATTCACTGATCACGAGCCTTGTAAAAGCCTTTATGCCTATGCTGAGGAATTAGGCAGGGACCCTGAGATCTTATCCCTGAGTATTCAGCATGGTTTTCCATATGCGGATGTATATGAGATGGGAACATCGATTATCGCAGTGTCGGATGGGAATCCTGAAAAGGCACTTTCCATTGCAAAGAAATTAGAATCCTATATACTCGAAAGGCGGGAAAGTTTTGTAGGTCATAAAAATGATATTCCTTCATCTCTGCAACGCATAAATGATAGTAAAAAGCCGGTACTATTGCTTGATATGGGTGATAATGTTGGTGGAGGTGGTCCGGCGAATAATAGTTGTCTGCTTGAAGCATTTGAAGAAAGCAAGCAGTATAAGTATTTCGTTTGTATCTATGATCCTCAGGCTGTGATTGATGCTTCACAGCATAACCCTGGTGATACCTTTGATCTATCTATTATAGGTACAGGAAAAGATGGAATAAAGACTCTTATGCTGAAAGTGAATTTGGATCGCTTAACTGATGGTAATTTCAAAGAGAGCAATCCACGGCATGGTGGCCAGATTAATTTTAAGATGGGAAAAACGGCTGTCGTTTCTACAGAACAGGGCAGTGTAATTATGCTGACATCCTTAAGGGTAATGCCATTCAGCCTTCAGCAATTAATTTCTTCAGGTATTAATCCGGCAGATTTTGATGCCATAGTAGCCAAAGGTGTAAATGCCCCTATTGCTGCATATTCTCCTGTTTGTCCAACAATAATTCAGGTGAATACACCGGGTGTTACGCAGGCTGATATGACATTGTTTACTTATCAGCACAGGCGTAAACCTTTATTTCCCTTTGAAAATGTTTAAAATGTAAAACCTTTATAAGCACAGCAGGGTCTGGCCGGCAATTCTCTATCTGGCCGGCAAAGCTGATAACCTAACAAAAGAATCATGAATAAGCGAAAAACTATCCTGATTAAAGCGTCCGGTGTATTTACCGTAGTAGTTTTGATGACATTGTTTTTGAATTTGCCGGTTTATGCTCAGGCAGCCAAAGATAACCTGCGGCCGGCAGCCCTGGGGAAATCAGGGATGATCGCAACTGCAAATCCACTGGCCACCCTTGCAGGTCAGAAAATTCTGGTGAAAGGGGGAAATGCAATAGACGCTATTGTTGCTGCTGCCGCATCACTGAATGCTGTTGAACCCTATATGTCGGGTACTGGAGGCGTTGGGTACATGCTTTTTTATTCTGCGAAAGAGAACCGGGTAAGGTCTCTTATTTTTGGAGGATGGGTCCCTGAAACTTTCAAGATCACAAAGTTTAAATCTGATATTAAGGTAGCCGATGGCGCCGGCCATGGTGCCATGGAAAGTATCGGGCCAAGGATCGCCTCTGTACCCGGAAACCTTGCAGGCTGGGCAAAAGCCTTAAAGGATTATGGAACGATGCCTCTTTCTGAAGTATTTGAAAGTGCAATCGATTACCTGGAGAATGGCGTTCCGGTCACAGAATTCGACCAGGCTATGTGGGCAGGAACGGTTGCACGGGTTGCACCTCACCCTGAAGCAGCAAAGATCTTTCTGAAGAATGGTAAGGATCCTTATGTTATAGGAGATTACTTTTCCAATAAACCTCTTGCTAAAACCATGAGGCGCATAGCAAATGAGGGCATTGATGTTTTCTATAAAGGTGAGATCGCTCAGGAAATGGCTGCGGCCTTTGCCCGTGATGGCGGTTTCGTTACCGTAAAAGACCTTGCCTCTGTTCCTGATAAAGTACAATGGGTGGATCCTATTTCTATCAAATACCGCGATTATACTGTATATAATAATCCTCCCCCGGGAATGGGAATCCAGCAGTTACAGGTGTTGAAGATCATGGAAGGCTTTGATCTGAAAAAGATGGGACATAACAGCGTGGATTATCTGGCTCTTTTGCTCGAAGCGGTTAATCTTAGCAGGATCGATACAGATAAATATATTGGAGATCCTAAATTCGTTTCTGTTCCGGTCGATATGCTGCTTTCTGATGCATATATATCCAGGCAAAGGGAAAAGATTATTGCAAAAATAAAAGAAAGAAAGGCGATGATGAGGCCTGAAACTTCACAAAACCTGAGTCCTGAAGCTGTTGACGATCCGAGGGCTGCCAGGTATAAATATGCAACTACCAGCCTTTCTGCTGTTGATCGCTGGGGTAATGCTGTGGTGATCATTCAGACACATGGTGGAGGCTTTGGCTCGGGTTATGTGGCAGGCAATACAGGAGTCGTATTTAACAGTGCCCTTGATTGGATGTCCCCTGAGCCAGGGAAGGCCAATACTGTAGCACCAGGTAAAGCGGTGGGATGGTGCATTGGAGGTATGATGCAGTTTCATAAAGATGGGAAACCTCAGCTTATTGTAGGCTCTCCCGGAAGTTTCGGAATTTTACAGTCTGTACCACAGGTAGCTATGAACGCTATCGATTTTGGTATGAATATTCAGGATGCAATAAGTGCACCACGCTTCAGGTGGAAAGATGAGTTAGGATCTGTACCGGCAAAGGAAATCATTATGGAAACCAGAATACCGGCTAATGTAATTAAAACATTAAAAGCGATGGGTTATGTAATTGATACCAGTCTGGGCGACTGGTCAATGACAGTGGGTGGAGTCCAGGGAATTTCTATCGATCAGAAAACAGGCTGGCTCAGTGGCGGTGCTGATCTGAGAAGAAATGGTTATGCGGTAGGCTGGTAAGAGAGCAGAAGATCAAGTTTAAATGAACATTAATATATTCTTAAAAATATTACAATGAAGATAAAGGAGAATAATCCCCGTAGAGATTTTATTAAAAAATCTGTATTTGCTGCCGCTGGTTTGAGCATTGTTCCCGGATTTGTTCTGGGAGAAAATGGCAATATTAC
>CAYHRC010000353.1:0-3218 GCA_964358565.1 uncultured Sphingobacterium sp.
ATATTACCCATACATTCCCGGATTGGAGGCTGCAGGCTTAAGCATAGAAAAAATTCCGGATCTGCAGGAAATGAACGATGCCCTTAAGAAAATAGGCTGGGGTGCTGTTACCGTCGACGGATTTATTCCTCCTGCGGCATTTATGGAATACCAGTCTTACCGTGTACTGGTAATCGCAGCAGACATCAGGCAGATTCAACATATTGAGTATACGCCAGCACCGGATATTATTCATGAATCTGCAGGCCATGCTCCAATTATTGCAGATACCGATTATCATCAGTACTTAAGTTACTTTGGATCGATCGGCGCTAAAGCGATATATTCATCTAAAGATTTTCAACTTTATGAGGCCATTCGTGAACTGTCTATCCTGAAAGAAATGCATGATCCGGATCCGGCCGCATTACGGAAAACTGAAAAGCGGGTCGACTTCTGCCAGAAAAACCTCGGTGATCCTTCTGAAATGGCTCTCTTAAGCCGCTTGCATTGGTGGACGGTGGAATACGGTCTGATCGGAACACTGGAAAATCCAAAAATCTACGGTGCCGGCCTGCTATCCTCCATTGGAGAGAGTGCAAGCTGCATGGATCCTTCAGTAAAAAAATACTGGTATACTGCTGATGCTGTAAATTTTCCTTTTGATATCACCAAACCGCAACCTCAGTTATTTGTGACGCCGAATTTTCAAAACCTTATTAAGGTTCTCGAGGAGTTTGCAGATACCATGGCTTTCCGCCGCGGGGGTTCTGAAAGTATACTGAAAGCTATAGAATGCAAAAATGTATGCACGGCAGTTTATAGTTCGGGCTTGCAGGTAAGCGGGGTATTCACTGATATGGGAATGGATATAAATGATGAACTGCAGTTCATTAAAACAAGCGGACCGAGCGCCTTATCCTATAAAAACAAGCAGATCCAGGGACATGACAAGCACTACCATGCAGATGGATTCTCTTCTCCTGTTGGCCGCCTTAAGAATTTTAAAAAAGCGCTGGAAGATGCCTCTGATACCGAACTAGCAGAAATCGGTATATCCATAAATAAAAAAGCAGAGCTGAACTTCAGCAGCGGATTGATTGTCAGTGGCACCGTTCAGGCTATCGAACGCAGAAATGAGAAGATCATAATGATTAGTTTTTCAGATTGCAGAGTGCTTGATGAAGATTCTACTGTTTATTTTGATCCTTCCCGGGGAACCTATGATATGGCTGTTGGAGAAAAGGTGATCTCCGTATTTTGCGGGGCTGCTGATAAGGACGCGTTTGAAGAAATCGCATTTATCTCGAAAATCCCAACATTCCATACTGAATATGACGAGCATATCAGGCAATATCACCGGCTTTTCAGGGAAGTGCGGATGTGCCGGGAAAATCATACAGGCTATGAAAATTTGATTAAGGTCTGGGAGGATTTGCAAAAGGATTTCAGGGGCGACTGGCTCTGTTCACTTGAAATCTTAGAGATCCTTGAACAGGTAGGCCTGTATGCAGGAATTGCTAAAGAGATAAGGATCTATCTGGAGATGAAAGCATCCAATGAGCCGGAATTTAGTAAACTCATTCATGACGGATTTTACCTGATCAATAATCCGGTAAAACAATTAATAAATCAATAGAATATGAATATTGTAATAAGCGGGGCCAGCAGCGGAGTTGGATTCGAGGCGGTATTGGAATTTATAGGAAGTGATAAACATCAAATTGTAGCACTGGCACGATCAGAGGATAAACTTTATAAATTAAAGGAGATAGCCCTTGTCCTCAATCCTACATGCAAGCTTTATACTGCAAAATTTGATATAGTGCATGATGATTATGAAAATGATCTTGTTCCCTTCATAAGAGAACGCATGGATTCGGTAGATATCCTGATCAATAATGCGGGATCATTGATTAATAAAGGGTTTATGCAGCTCACACAGCTGGATTTTGTGGAGATGCTTCAAAATAATCTGCTGGGCCATATCAAGATGATTCAGCATATGGTACCCCTGATGCCTGAAAAGAGTCATATTGTCAATATTGGCAGTATGGGTGGCTTTCAGGGAAGCTCAAAATTCCCCGGACTATCAGCCTATTCTGCGAGTAAAGCGGCGCTCCATTCACTTACTGAATCACTTGCCTATGAACTTTTAGATAAAAAAATCCATGTGAATTGCCTTGCATTAGGATCTGCACAGACAGAAATGCTCGAAAAAGCATTCCCTGATTATCAGTCGCCCGTTATGGCATTTGAAATGGGGAAATACATCGCTGATTTCGCTCTGACAGGGCATAAATTTTTTAACGGGAAGATAATTCCTGTAGCCCATACTACACCCTGATGAAACTTATTAGAAGAGGCTTTTACACTCTCATCAGCGGCATTATTCTGCTCAATTCCTGCCAGAGTGATCCCGGAAAACCGCCGGAGAGAAAAGCTGCAAGTGATAATGCAGATGCCGGACAAAAAACACTTGTTCTTCCATGGACTGTTGAGATGAATGAAAGCACTCAACTGATGGAGATCAGAAAGAATCCAGCGGCTGATATCAGTAACCTGTCGCCCCGGGACATGGTTGATGCACTGAATATTAAATACCCTAAGACTAAATTAGAATGGGTTAAACAGGAAGGGAATAAAGCTTTTGTAAAAATAGTTGACGCTACATTCTTAACCCAGGAATCAGGATCCGAAGGAGCCCAGGCATACCTGGCGGAGGCTACCTTTGCTTTAACAGAACTTAAGGGTATCGCTGCAGTTGACTTTAGTTTTAAAGAAGGCGACCACGCTGCTCCGGGCACATACACAAGGGATAATTTTAAGAATTTTAACTGAATACAAGCATATTCTCAAGCGACGTGCGCGGAATCGAATCAAGTATTGTTTGCCGGATCAGCATGTTATGAAGATCATCGGCTATGAGCATTCATATTATTGTGCATTCATATTATGCAAAATAGCTGTCTCCATTACAGATTATCACTTTAGTGAAAATGGAAATCGCAGATTATATTATTTACATTCATCAGGTTAGAAGTTCATAACCAATGTTAATTATATTCCCGGTAAATTCACGGAAGAAGATATAGATCAAGGACAGAAGCATTGCTCCTGCCCTCTTTCTACCCTACTCTGCTTTTTTACCAAGCATAAGTACCTCACTCACCAGAACTTCGGTGACATATCGTTTTACGCCTTCCTTATCGGTATAGCTGCGGTTGCTGAGCTTGCCC
>CAYHRC010000354.1:0-3206 GCA_964358565.1 uncultured Sphingobacterium sp.
TTTTACTCTTTTCCATGAAGCAACTGTTATCGGCATGAACCGGCAAAGTAATAACCATTCCAGAGCAGGCTGACAACAGATTAAATGTGTTCAATACGCAATGTAAAAACTGGCCCCCGTAAGACGGGACGGGACAACTATACGACCAACATCCCGTCTATTCCATGTAGATGAGTTAAGAACAGGAAACTGCCGATATTTTGGGATTGTAATATTGTTTTGAAGATATTTTGATAGTCATCTATGGGTGCCAAATAAACGATCACTGGTTGTTTTTTTATGTTCCTCGGGATCTTTCTGCGACGGGGTTGGTCTTTAACATCGATGATGGCGATGAAAAAAATACCCAGACGCATCAGCATCCCGGACGGCAGCAAGTCCAGTGTCAAGCTGGAGGAAGAACTGCTCAAGGCCCTGAAAAAGGGGAACAAGGCCAAGGTGGCCTTCCTGGACGGCATTATCCAAAAGCAAATCACCGTGGAGGTCTCCCTGAAGGGATTTACCAGGGGCTTTGTGGCCTTGTGATGCGTCAAAAATCATCTGACGACATACAAACCGAAGAAAAAATTACTTATCAACTGGTTGGAAAATACGAAGCCGATATCATATAGAATTGCATATCGATTACATTACCTTTTACCCGTGCTTTAATTGATTAGAGAGAAGGTGATATTGCCGAGGGGCAACTTCCGGACAAACTGTGATGCTTTGAAATTGTTGAATTACGTTACAAATAGTTTAGGCTTCTAATTTTCATCTTTTCCCATGATTGAGTCAGTAAACCGTTCTGCGAATGCTGTATAAAGTTGATTGGCAGCACCATCCCATGATTCGTATTCTGTTTGGCGAAAGATTCTCATTGAAGGGTACCACGCGGTAGTTTCGTCCCCGGCATTACCCCATCTCCAGTCTGAATAATATATCAGCATCAGCCAGACAGGGACCCCAAGGGCGCCTGCCTGATGGGCCGCTGCAGTATCAATTGTAATAATTAAGTCCATTTCTTTCATGAACAGACTTGAATCATAAAAGTCATTGATTTGTGGGGACAGGTCATGTATCAACCAGTCAACAGCAAGTGCCTTTATCTCGTTTTTTGCATCGCCCAGTTGGAAACTATAAAAGGAAACATTACGATGGCGGAGTAACGGCGTGTAATAGGTGAGTGGTATGGATCGATTGGGAGTCGGTTTGCCTGACCATATCAGGCCCACTTTATGTCTTGTTCCCTTTCGCATAGGTAATTCAGGTCTTTCCTGTGTTATATCGACATCGAGATAATTGCTAATTCCGACCTCCTCTTTACTGTAGTTAAGAATTGCGGGAATACTGGTTACCAACTGGCAGTAATCATATTCTGGCAGAGGTTCTTTATACTCAATTAACTGGATGCTATACCCTAGGGATCTAAATAATCGCATCAGTTCTTGCGGTGTTTGCAGAATAACCTTGGCACCCAACTCAACCAACTTTGGTATGAAACGACTGAATTGGATTACATCGCCGAATCGTTGTTCATAGGCAAGGAAAATTGTTTTACCTTCCATTGGTTGACCGATCCATTTTTCACCGATTAATTCAGGAAATGTTGTTGTAGGATGGTGTATACGCGACTCGTAATCTTCCCATGCATTCTGATAATCCCCTAGAGTTAATCTGGCAACTGCTCTTAGCCATTGACTAATAGCTTTGATGTTTTCCGCGTCCTTATCGCCCCTAAGTATGGTATCGAAATACATTAATGCCTGTTTACTTTCATTCATTCGAAGCAGTTGTTCTCCCTTGTTAAACAGGGCGTAGATATTATTTGGTTCCAGTGAGAGAGCTTTGTTGAAAGCATTCATGCTTTCTTTTCTTTTCCCCATGTTTTTCAGGTATACCCCCAAAGTGATGTAAATGCTGGCATTATCGGGTGCAAGATCGACAGCTCGTTGCACAGCTACTATGGCTGCTTCCTTACGTCCAATTTCGTTTAAAAGAACTCCCATTTTGTAATAAGCAGGCCAGTGGCGGGGGGCATGTGATATCAGCTGAATGTATGCATTAATGGCTTGTGGAAATTGTTTTGCTTTGCGAAAAGATTCTGCACGTTGAAATAATTCTTTCAGTTCAGTGATTGTGTTTGCAGGCATGATATATTCTGTTCCAGAAGTTCAAATCAATAAATGAAAAACTGACTATAAGGTGTATTCTGGAAATGATCTCGTAATTCCTGGTAATTAACGATTTCGTCATTGGGGCTGAGTCGTGCAATTTTATTCAACAGGGGTTTTGTTTTTATTTCATGATTAACCTCCAAAAATGAAAACACGCCAGCCATAATCCCTGTAAAGTTTGTACCGATATCGGTATATTCAATATCGAGCACTTGATGTGTTTTTTCTATTTTTCCGAAAGCTTCGGGGGTTTGGGTAAATCGTTGAAACAGAGATTCACATTCATGGGCTGGCAGAATGAAACGGGGGCTCTTTATAGATTCTTCAAAGATATGCCAGCGACGGGTAATCCTTGCGCGAACATAGGAACATACGATCTCAAGCAGATTTTCCCTTTGAGTACGAATAATTCTTATCTCAGGATGATCGGCAATGTAGCGCCAGACTTCACTATTCGGTCCCTTCAGCGCTTGATCATACAGAATCTTGAATCCAACTGCTTTAACGGATATATCCAGAGAATAGAATTTATCGAGATATTGATAACCGCTTTCTTGTTCCTCGCATGGGCGCAAAAGGTGGCTGGAGACATTCCCTATTTTCCATCCAGCACCTAAGGTGAGACGCGCTGCCTCATTGCGTCGAACTCCCATCATGTCATTGAATAGCTCACCATAAAATGATATTTCCGGATGTGTTATCAATGAACCGCAGATTACGGTTGTACCTGAGCGAGGTAGCCCGGTGATAATAAATCTAACCATAAGTATGTATCCTGAGCACCTTGAGATTGGGGCTCATTACTATCTCTTTTGATAAGTCGGTACGAATTATGATGTTCTTCATATGAGCTAACTGGAATGTTGTTCGTGACTGGACATGAACTCTGATAATGCCTCTTCCGCATTCGGCTGTGCAATGATGTCTTCAAGGATATTTTTCACAGTGCTAACTGTCAGTTCCCAGGAGCGGGTATGGTCTTGCCTGAATAAGTGCATCGATGGATACCAGTCTGACTGACTGCTTTCCGGACCCCAGCGCCAGTCGGGC
>CAYHRC010000355.1:0-3189 GCA_964358565.1 uncultured Sphingobacterium sp.
AATTAATAATCCTTAATTAATTTTCATAATAAGAATGAGCTTTTACGAATTTACCATCACGAAAACAAATCCTAAATTTTACAAACCTCAAACAGTAGCCCAACAGGTAACACATAACAGGTAACATATAACAGGTAACATATAACAGGTAACACATAACTCATAACAGATTCCTTTGCTTAATCTTTTCCATCATCTCAAGACACCTCTTAATACGGGTATCAACAGATCTTGCCTGCCTGATATAATAGATGAATCCACGCTTCTGTCCATCAAGAAGGGCCCCGAACACTTCAGATGCAAATTCATCCTGTTCAAGTACTGCGGATAGCTCTTCAGGTAAGGATAATCCGTTATCAGGATCAATGCGGACAGATATTTTGAAAGGTTTCCCGGGTAAAAGATTATTTTTTTTGATCAGCTGTTTACTCGCAATGATCACATGTTTGCCATTCCTCGGACTTAGGGCACAATGAAATTCCTCAGTATCCTTAACAGTACACAGGATACGTAATGATCCTTTGCCCTGCATAAATTTCATGGCTATTTCCTCAGGCACTACGATAACATGGTGAACCATCGGCCCTTCAACCGGCTCCAGTTCAACACAAAAAGATACTTGTTCGTTCCTGCTCATTTTAGCCCCGGTAAATTACAATTTACAAAATTGTGTTCGAAAATGAGAAAACGGAGAATTTAACCCGGATTGTTTCAACTTAACATTTCCAGTCTGCGCACAAAAAAGGTATCTTTGCCCATGCAAGAAAAGATCATCATTCTTGACTTCGGGTCGCAATACACACAACTTATTGCCCGGAGAGTCAGAGAACTAAATGTATACTGCGAAATACATCCCTTCAATCATCTTCCCGGTTTTGACAGTGCAGTAAAAGGAGTGATCCTTTCAGGAAGTCCATATTCCGTCAGACAAGCCGACGCCCCTCAGATAGATCTGACAGCTTTGCAGGATTATCCCATTCTTGGGGTTTGTTATGGTGCGCAGTATATAGCCCAAAAATCAGGCGGCGAAGTGAAAGCTTCTTCAACCAGGGAGTACGGAAGGGCCAGGCTTGACTATATAGATCATAAACATCCTTTATTTAAAAATATCTCTGCGGGTTCACAGACATGGATGTCGCATGCCGACACTATTGCCTCAATCCCGGATAATTTTGAGGTCATTGCCAGCACGGATTCGGTTAAGGTAGCCGCTTTCCATGTTAAGAATTCAAACGTTTATGGTATACAGTTCCATCCTGAAGTTACTCACAGTACCGATGGAAAGCAACTGCTGGAAAATTTTCTTGTAGATATTTGCGGCTGTCTTCAGGACTGGACGCCCGGGGCTTTCATAGAGACTACAGTTTCATCCCTGCGTGAAAAACTTGGGGATGATAAGGTGATACTGGGCTTATCAGGAGGGGTAGATTCCTCTGTTGCTGCCGTTCTTTTACATCAGGCTATTGGCAAAAATCTTCATTGCATATTTGTCGATAACGGTTTATTGCGTAAAGATGAGTTTGAGCAGGTATTGGATTCTTACCAGCATATGGGCTTAAATGTTCGCGGAGTAAGGGCAGGAGAGAGGTTTTTAAGTCAGCTGGCAGGATTAAAAGATCCGGAAGAAAAAAGAAAAACCATAGGGCGTGTTTTTATTGAAATTTTTGATGATGCTGCACATGAGGTGCAGGATGTTAAATGGCTTGGTCAAGGTACAATTTACCCGGATGTTATCGAATCTGTTTCTGTAAAGGGCCCTTCAGCAACTATTAAATCCCATCATAACGTAGGGGGCTTACCTGATTTTATGAAATTAAAAGTTGTTGAGCCCTTAAATACTCTCTTTAAAGACGAGGTTAGAAGAGTTGGTAAAACTTTAGGTATGGACAGCTCACTTTTGGGTCGGCATCCATTTCCCGGGCCGGGACTTGCCATCAGGATCCTGGACGATATAACACCTGAGAAAGTGGCTATTTTACAGGAGGCAGATGCCATATACATTAATAATTTAAAAACTTCAGGCTGGTATGATAAGGTTTGGCAGGCTGGTGCGATCTTTCTGCCTGTTCAATCGGTAGGGGTTATGGGTGATGAAAGAACTTATGAGCATGTTATTTGTTTACGTGCTGTAAGCTCTGTAGATGGCATGACTGCGGATTGGAGCCATCTGCCTTATGAATTACTAGCCAAAATCTCGAACGAAATAATAAATAATGTTAAAGGAATTAACAGGGTTGTCTATGATATTAGTTCCAAGCCGCCAGCAACTATTGAGTGGGAATAATTCTTTAATAATTTTAAGCTTGCTGGCATTTCTTTCGGCCTGTTCACCCAAAGTTGCTCCGGTTAAGCCGGGAGATAAGCAGGCTCCCCCTAAGGAAAAGACCGAGAAACCCATTCCTGTAAAAAAGAATCTGGACCATTCAATTGTGCTTTTGCTGCCTTTTGAACTGAATACACTTAATATTAAAACAGCGTCAAGGAAGGATATCAGTAAAGCAGAGCTGGCAATTGATTTTTATCAGGGTTTTAAGCTTGCTTTGGACTCACTTTCTGAGACAGGACATAATTATAAGCTTCAGGTGTTTGATACCCAGGATCAGGAGACAAGGATGGTTAATCTTGCAAGAGCCAATTCTGTAAGGAACAACGATCTCATAATCGGACCTGTGTACCCGGAGCAGATAAGTACGTTTACAGAATTTTCAGAAATAGGCAATGCATTGCAGGTCTCACCTTTGGCAGCTTCCATGCCATCGCAATTTAAAAACCCTAAGCTGGTCACAGTAAACAATACAATTGATCAGCATGGATGGAAAATAGCAGATTTTATAAACAGAAATTACAAAGCTGACCAGGTTAATATTGTTTTGATTAATACTCAGAAAACTGATGATGCAAAGTTTGCTGAACCGGTAAAAAAATATTTAAATGAACTTTCTTCGGGTAAATTTAATATTACTGAAAGGCCGAATGCTATTGATTTAGAGACTTATCTAAAATCAGGCAAAAAGAACCTGGTAATTATCAGCTCCTCAGACAGAATGTTTCTGCTGCCAACTATCGACAGGCTTTACAAATTAAGCAGGGACAAATATAAGATTGAGGTCTTTGGACATCCTAACTGGCTGAAAGCGAAATTTCTTGATCCCGAAAAGATGCAGGGACTTAGTACCAGGCTAAGCTCTT
>CAYHRC010000356.1:0-3184 GCA_964358565.1 uncultured Sphingobacterium sp.
GGGCAAAAACAAGCGCGAGGAGGAAATCAGGGAATGGCTGAGGAAACTCTGGGGAGAGAAGTATGGTTATTAATCAGTTGGCAGTCACCAGTCTGCAGATGGCAGTAGGAAGTCGGCACCCTATATACCTTGTAACCTTATTACCTTTCTCACCTGTTAACCTGTCTATTTATTTACTTATTGTAAACGTCCCGCTTTTTTGAATTGTAGTACCTTCAGGTTCTTTATAATCCAGATAATAAATATAAATTCCGGACGCTACTATCTGCCCTTTGTATTTGCAATTCCAGGTATAGTTTTCAGGTGTTGATTTAAAAAGAAGCTTTCCAGAACTGTCATAAACCAAATAATGTAAATTATTTCCGCGCGTAAGGCTTACCATAAAAGCGTCATTTTTCCCATCGCCATTTGGTGTTACAGGGTTTGTAATATAGTAACCAAGCTTCTCTTTTACACGCACCCTTACTGAATCGATTGCAGCACAACCATTCTTATCGGTATAGGTTACAATATAAGTGATAGAACTATCAGGTTTGCTTACCATTGGTGTTTTGCAATCAGAGCAGCTAAGTCCATTCGTTGGTAACCAGCTATACATACCATCCGGGCCTTTAAGATCAATAACGGCTTCAGCGCCTGAATCAAAGCTAATGTCGGGACCTGCGTCAATCAGGCTAACAGGGTTAACTTTTACAATTACATTATCCGTTGATGAACAATCGCCATCAGAAACGGTTACGGTATAAGTTGTAGAAACAGCAGGTTTTATAATTATTGAATTACTTCTTTCACCATTACTCCAAAGATATTTAGCACCCCAAGAGGCCCGAAGTTCAACACTACTACCTGTGCAAACAACAGTGTCTGCTCCTGCATTTGCTGAAATCTTCTCCTTCACTGTTACTTTAACAGAATCAGTTGCAGAGCAGGTTCCGGATGAAATGGTTACAGTATAAACAGTCGTTTTATCCGGAGTTACTTCAATGGAAGCACTTTCATTTCCATTGCTCCATAAGTATTTTTGTCCGCCTTTGGCAGTTATCGAAACAGAAGAGCCCTGACAAATAGTAGCATCCTCGCTCACTTCGGCATCAGACATATCGCAGCCACCGCCTCCATAAGCAACAATAACGCCCCATACAGAGTTTGTTTCATGCTTACCGTAAACCGATTCATCAATTTCAAAATCCATATCGAAGGATTTGGTTTTATCTTTTAAAATATCTTTCGCATTTATCAGCGCATCTGATCCATTTACATTGGCATCAGCTTTGTCATCATTGAGCGCAAACAATTCATTGTTCTTATAATTAAAGCTTCCCAGGGGGCCACCGCAGTATCCTGAATTTGAATCATTACCACCAATTTGCCCAAGTTTTTGACCATCAAGATAAACAAATTCACCGTCACCGTTCATGTGGCAGATGTATCCGCAGTAGAGTGATATGGCAATATCAGTGTTTTTCTTTGCAGCATTTTTTAGATTTATCCTGAATTTATCCTTGCTCGAGATATCAGTTTCTCTTAAGAATATAGCAGCATTGACTTCTTTCAGGTTCTTATTTTCATAGGCAATAAAAAGACAAAAATCGTTAAACCTGTTGCTTGGACCATTTTGAGGAGGAATATTGAGCGTATAATCCGAAACAGCAGGATTGATATCTGCTGTAACATCAATAATATGGACACAGGATGAACCACCATACGAACGCGACTGGTATTCTTTTGTAGCCTTGTTATTGCTGTCGAACAGGTACTTTTTCCCATTCAGGTCAACGGTAAGTGCCTGAGCTTCTCCGAAACGACCAGCCATAAGGAAAGCTTTTTTAATGGTACTTCCCTTTTCAATCTTAACTGAAAATTTTCCTTCTCCACCGCTCTGGTATTCCGGAGAATAACCGCCTGTTGTAACTCCGCCGTAGAAACTATCCTCCCATACTTTAATCTGGGCAAAGGCGCTTGCTGGGCTTACCAAAAAAGAAAGCGCAAACAATATATAGCTCATCAAAGCATATTTATAATGGGAGGAATAAAGCAATGTTCTGTAGAATATTTTTTTCATAACAGTTTTTATATGTATGATGAAATAAAAAAAACTTTCCATACTCCAAGCAAATACTGTTCCATTTTATGAATCTCCTTTCGGGTAATGTTCTTTATTCACTGCTCCATACAAATTCAGCATAATAATACGGGTCTGAATCTATTTTCGTTATTTTTGACGTTGAATAAAATCCATCTAAACAGAATATCATGAAAAGACTGCTCGCACTGCTCTTACTTCCTTCTTTGTTCTCTTTTACCCAACCAAAAAACATTATACCTCGTTTCGGTTCAGGAGTAATTAAAATAAAAGAATGATTTTATGAAAGAAAAAGTTTGTATTATCACCGGTGTTACTTCCGGCATTGGCTTAGCTACTGCAGCAACTCTTGCTGAACAGAGCTACACACTGGGCATGATTTGCAGGAACGAAGAGAAAGGAAGAGATGTTATTGAATTTATCCGGAAAAAGACAGGAAACAATAAACTCGACCTTTTCATTGCCGATCTCTGTTCTATTGCAGAAGTTAAACGGATAGCTGAACTGATAAAAGATAAATATCCTGTCATTGATTTGCTGGTCAACAATGCCGGTGTCATCAACCCAAACCGGATTGTGACTAAAGAAGGTAACGAATCTACTTTTGCCCTGAATCACCTGGCTTATTTCCTGCTCTCAAATTTACTGCTTGATAACCTGAAGGCGGCACCAAAAGCCCGAATTGTAAATGTTGCATCACAGGCAGCGATGATAGGAAAAATAAAATTCGATAACCTTAACCTTGAAAATGGCTTCAGCCCGATGAAAGCTTATACACAATCAAAACTTGCAAATATTGTTTTTACTTATGAACTCGCTAACAGGCTTGAAGGCACGACTGTTACAGCGAATTGTCTGCATCCCGGAATGGTTCGTACTAATTTCGGCAAGGAACTAAAAGGCTTTTTAGGTTGGATATTTAAACAATTCGGAGGCACAATGCGTTCGGCGGAAAAAGGATCTGAAACAATTATCTGGCTCGCTACTTCTCCAGAAGTCGAAAGTATCTCGGGTAAATATTTCAAGGATAAAAAAGAGATCAAATCAAACAAAATATCCTACGATAAAAAGACGCAGCAACATTTGTGGGAAGTCAGCAAG
>CAYHRC010000357.1:0-3179 GCA_964358565.1 uncultured Sphingobacterium sp.
TCATCCGGCAAAGGACAGCATATTATTATGATTTTTCAAGAACCATACAACAATAGACTTCTTGAAGAGAAGAAATCTTTTCTACTTTCTTATAAATGAAAACCGGCCGCCTGGTTCTACTTTCATAATTGTGGATGATTTTTTTTGTGAATTGTCGTCCTGTTCCCAGTTTACAACATAGTCTACACCCAGAAGAATCTCTTCACTGATCTCATTAAAATTGGCTGGAGCAGGCTCTCCGCTAAGATTTGCCGATGTGGAGATGATTGGCTTTCTAAAGCGATTGAGGAGCTGTTCACAGAAGTTATGTTTGACAATACGGATACCTATGCTGCCGTCATCTGCAATTGCATTTGGGGCAAGATTTTTTGCTCCGTTATAAATGATAGTAAGAGGATTTTCAGCATATTCTATCAGGTCATAGGCGATCTCAGGTACTTCCCTGACATAGCTTTCAAGCTTGTTAACTGTATCAAGCAGGATAATTAGACTTTTTTCTTTCGTGCGGCCTTTGAGTTTGAAAACTCTATCAATGGATTCTGAATTGGTAGCATCACATCCGATACCCCAAATTGTGTCAGTTGGATAAAGGATGAGGCCCCCCTTTTTTAATACTTCAAGGGCTTTATTTACTTCGTCTTTAAGCATTTATGAGAATGTTTTGGTAAAGCTTAACAAGTTGGTTCGCAATCTTTTCATCAGAGATTTTTTTCAAGTGTTCACGGCCAGCACTGATCATAGCCTGTCTTTTATTTTCATCTTCAAGAACTAAACGGATCTGGTCTGCCAGGCTCAAGTGATCTGCAGGATCTACATAAATACTCCCATCGCCTCCGGCTTCTTCCAGGCAGGAACCCTTTGCCGCGATCACGGGAATCCCGGAGTGCAGAGCCTCAATAATTGGAATACCAAACCCTTCAAACTCAGAAGGATAAATAAAGATATCTGCCTGCTGATAGATTCCAGGCAGATCTTTAAAATCTATATTTTTTAAAAAGCGGACCCGCTTTGTCAGACCATTGCTGTTTATAAAATTGTTTATTTTTTCTATGTAGGGTGTTTCTTTGCCCACAACTACCAGGTGTATGTTTGAATCCAGTTCCTTTAATGCCTTTACAGCAAGCAGTAAATTTTTGCGAGTTTCGATGGTGCCGACATTCAGCAGATATTTTTCAGGTAAATTATACAATGACCTGATCCGCAGTTTTTCCTGATCTGAAAGAACTTGTTGAAAGATGGGATCGCAGTTTTGGTATATTACTTCAATCCGGTCTTTTTCAATGTTAAAATAATTTATGATGTCTTTTTTTGTCTGCTCACTGATCGCTATGATCTTATCTGCATGACCAGCGGCATGTCTGAACTTAAATTCATAGATCTTTCTGTCGATAAAGGGATAATAATGAGGGTATCTCAGAAATATCAGGTCATGGATGGTAACCACAGATGATATTCCGGCTTGTTTTAGACCAAAGGGGATCTCATTGCTAAGCCCATGGTAAAGATCAATACCCTCATGTTTCAGTTCATTTACAATGCCATAAGTCCGCCAATAGCTTTTCAACAATTGTTTTTGAGGATAGTGGAAGCTTATGGAGGGGATATTTAGCTCCTCAGTCCGCGGGTGAGGCCTGAGGGCAAATACGGAATAATGATTTTCGGGATGATATTGCCCTAAAATTCTAAGCACGTAACGGCTATAATTCCCCAGGCCAGTAAAGTTTTGGGTTGTCCGCTTGCCATCAAAACCTATTCTCATTTTTATATTATTAGGATGAATGTAAAGATTTTTTCATCCTATAAAATTTAATTATAACAGGATTAAACTGATACTTTATTCTCCCGCAGTGCATCGTTCAGAGAGGTCTTTTTATTAGTCGATTCCTTTCTCTTCCCAATGATCAGAGCACAGGGTACCTGATATTCACCTGCAGGGAACTTTTTAGCATAAGAACCTGGGATCACTACTGAACGAGCAGGAACAACTCCTCTATATTCAACAGGTTCTTCACCGGTTACATCAATGATCTTTGTTGATGCTGTGAGTACCACATTGGCACCTAATACAGCCTCCTGCTCAACATGAACGCCCTCGACAACTATAGCCCGTGAACCAATAAAACAATTATCTTCAATGATCACCGGTGATGCCTGTAAAGGCTCCAATACTCCGCCAATACCAACGCCACCACTAAGGTGCACATTCTTGCCAATCTGGGCACATGAACCCACAGTGGCCCAGGTATCTACCATTGTGCCTTCATCTACATAAGCACCGATATTAACATAGGAAGGCATCATAATTACCCCCTTACCTAAAAATGCTCCGTAACGTGCTAAGCCATGAGGTACTACTCTTACGCCTGTTTGTTTAAAATCGGTCTTTAATTTCATCTTGTCATGGAAAACGAAAGGACCGGCTATGATCTCTTTCATTTCCCGTAAAGGAAAATAAAGGATAACAGCTTTTTTTATCCATTCGTTTACGTGCCAGCGTGATCCAATTGGTTCAGCAACACGAAGGTCACCTTTATCAAGGTGTAAAATAACACGTTCTATTGCATCACTGTATTCTTTAAAATTGATGAGATTACGATCTTCCCAGGCACTTTCAATAAGTTTTTTTAAT
Organism: uncultured Sphingobacterium sp.; assembly: GCA_964358565.1. Lineage (GTDB taxonomy): Bacteria > Bacteroidota > Bacteroidia > Sphingobacteriales > Sphingobacteriaceae > Daejeonella. The sequence continues at coordinate 2,630 of CAYHRC010000357.1, forward strand.
TCGGTGGTCATACTATAATTTTAAGGCAAATTAAAGGAATTTTATGTCAATATCTGTACCATTGCTTTAATTGTTATGTAAATTTGGGACATGCAGGGATCTGAGAAATTGCGTATCGACAAATATTTGTGGGCTATCCGGGCTTTTAAAACCAGAAGTATTTCCACTGAAGCATGTAAGGCAGGACGCATAAAATTAAACGGCCAAGCTCTGAAGCCTTCACATATTGTTAAGCCGGGAGAAGTTTATACTGTGCAAAAGGGCAGTGATAGAAAGGTTATCGAGGTTGTTGCTCTGCTGGATCGCAGGGTTGATGCAAAGACGGCAGTAACTTTTTATAAAGACCTCACTCCATTAGAAGAAACATATGCTTATAAATCGATGTTTCATAGCCCTAATTTAAGCAGGGATAAAGGAACAGGGCGCCCTACTAAACGAGACAGGAGGGAGATTGACGATCTGCAGGAAGGATGGTTTGAGTAATTGTTGATTATTGATAAGAATTAACCATTTATCATTGATCAGTAACTTGTTTTCATTTCAGATTTAT
>CAYHRC010000358.1:0-3178 GCA_964358565.1 uncultured Sphingobacterium sp.
TTTGATAGTTCTCTCATCAGCCTGATGGAGCAGACCCATTATGCATTTGAGAAGGAACGTGAATTTACTGCCAATTCCTCACATGAGCTTATGACACCCATAGGCATCCTGCAGAATAAGATGGAAAATCTTATGGGCGAAGCGGATCTTAGTGAATTTGTACAGGAGCGTTTGATTGGCATGCAACGCACGCTGAACCGGCTTAAACGAATAGTTCATTCTCTGCTTTTGATTTCAAGAATAGAAAATGACCAGTACAGCAAAAAGGAATCTGCAGGAGTAAAGGAACTTCTTAATGATGTGCTTGAAGAGATTACACACCGGCTCACTGAGAAGGGGATCAGCCTGGAAATGGATATTTCTGATCATATCAGTTTGAAGAATATTAACCGGGATTTGCTCTTTCAGATGATATATAACCTGGTTAACAATGCAATTAAGTATAATAAGCCAGGGGGGTTGATCCGGATCACAGATAAGATAAATAAAGACGGATCTTATTCCCTTAGTATCTCTGATACTGGAATGGGTATTCCCGCAGAGGATATGCCAACCATTTTTAACCGGTTCAAAAAGGCTAATAAATCAGAAGGTGGTGGTTATGGGCTGGGTCTGTCGATTGTTAAAAGTATCGCCGATTACCATTTTATCGGTGTAGATATTAAATCTCAGATCAATGACGGGACTATTTTTTCGATTAATTTCCCTGGCGAACTTATTCGTAAGGACTCATAATGTGACCAATTAATCATGTCAATTTTTATAAGATATCTTTTAATACGGCCCACACATTTTCAGCCAATATCCTGTGACCTTTGGCTGTTGGATGAATCCCATCCGGCTGGTTAAGCGCAGAAACTCCGCCCACCCGGTCAAGCAAAAAAGGAACCAGGGCCATATCATTTTTTTCTGCCAGCTGCCGGAAGATCAGATTGAATTCAGTTGTATATTTTTTCCCCATGTTAGGAGGTACTTCCATACCGGCCATAACCAGTTTAACATCCGGATATTTCCCTTTTACCTGATTGATGATGTTCTGCAGGTTTTTTGATGTTTCTTCAACAGGTATACCCCGAAGCCCGTCATTGGCACCGAGCTCAAGTACGAATACATCAACCCTTTGCTTTAAAAGCCAGTTTATACGTGCTTTTCCGGCTGCACTGGTTTCTCCGCTTAAGCCGGCATTAATAACATTATAAGGCAGATTAAGAGAATCGATCTTATTTTTTATAATTGCCGGAAAGGCCTCTTCAGGTTCTACTCCCAGACCTGCGGTAAGGCTATTGCCAAAAAAAAGAATGTTTTTGGCTTGACGCGGCTTCGTTTGGCTTATCGTATCCTTTATATTCCCGGCACTTTTTTGATTTTGATTGTTTCCGCAGCCACTTAATAAGGCAAACAGAAAGAGAATGCAGTATAATTTTTTATTTAACATACTTTGTGTCTTTTTGAAATCGAAAATACTGTTTTTCAATCTTATCCTTAACAAGGATCAGATCTGTTTGTAAGAGTATACCGCAAATAATATCCCATGGGGCAGATCATTTTTACAATATAAACAGCTCTGGTACTTTCAAATTGCTTATTTTGCAATGAACAGTTTAAGACGGGTAAATCTCAATTCTCAGAAGGTGGATATCATTCTCAATATTCAGGATCTTACTAAAACTTATCAAAGCGGCGGGCGAACACTTACCGTATTAGACCATATTAGCTTTGCGATCGAAGCAGGCTCAACCATGTCAATTGTGGGTCCTTCCGGAAGCGGCAAGACCACTCTTCTCGGCTTATGCGCAGGATTGGACAGGTCAAGCTCCGGCCTTGTGGAACTTAATCATATCCGGCTTGACGATCTTAATGAAGATCAGCGTGCCCAAGTCAGGAACCAGTATGTTGGTTTTATTTTTCAGAACTTCCAGTTAATGCCTACTCTTACCGCACTTGAAAATGTGATGGTACCCCTTGAATTGCGTGGTGAAAGGAATATCCGGCCACGCGCCCTGGAGCTTTTAGATAAGGTAGGTTTGGCTGATCGTGGCCATCATTATCCAAGCCAGTTATCAGGAGGAGAACAGCAGCGGGTATCGCTTGCAAGAGCTTTTTCCAACTCTCCTAAAATTCTTTTTGCTGATGAACCTACCGGTAACCTCGATGCAGAAACAAGCGATAAAGTAGTTAAATTGATATTTGATCTCAATAAAGAGGCGGGTACTACACTTGTTTTAGTTACCCATAATCTTGAAATGGCATCCAAAACGCAGCGTATCATCAGGCTGAAAGGAGGGGCTGTGATTGCTGATGAACTGACCTCTGTAGAAAATCCGGATCAGACAGATTATGTCAGACGCTAAAAATAATTTACCCGCTCAGTTTAAGAGCTCTTTAAATCTTCCATGGCTGGTTCTGATGGCCTGGAGGGACAGCAGGCGTAACCGATCCCGCTTGTTGCTTTTCATTTCTTCCATTATTCTTGGAATTGCAGCGCTTGTTGCTATTTACTCATTTGACTATAACCTTAGCAATGATATTGACTCGCAGGCAAAAAACCTTCTCGGAGCCGATCTGATCATTGAAACCAATAAGGCTGTGAAAGAAGAGGTAAAGCCGATGCTGAGATCCCTGGGCGAGCAAAGATCGGAAGAGCGCACATTTGCGTCCATGGTTTATTTTCCCAAAAACGGGGGAACCCGGCTGGTCAATGTCCGGGCATTAGAAGGGGACTATCCTTACTATGGGGATATCGAGACTAGTCCTGCCACAGCCAGCCGGTCTTTCCGCAATGGGCAGACCGCACTTGTCGATAAAACAGTCATGCTTCAGTTTGATGTCAAACCCGGAGATTCAATTAAAGTAGGGGAAATCAGCTTTCAAATAGCCGGGATACTGAATAAAGCTCCTGGGCAAACGGGATTTTCCGCTTCTGTAGCACCGGTAGTTTATATTCCTTTGTCTTATCTGGAGAAAACCGGGCTATCACAGAAAGGGAGCAGGATCACCTACAATTTCTACTATAAGTTCCGGCATGATGTTAATGTTCAGAGGCTTGTTAAGGGAATGGAGAACCAGCTGGATAAGGCGGAGCTTGATTATGATACTGTACAATCCCGAAAGGAAAACACAGGTCGTTCTTTTGAAGATCTGACTAAATTTCTTGCTTTGGTTGGATTTATTGCATTAT
>CAYHRC010000359.1:0-3159 GCA_964358565.1 uncultured Sphingobacterium sp.
GTAAGAATTAACCTGCACTCCTGTATTGCATTTCCAGCGGTTCATTTACATCGGGCCCGATAACCTTGGTATGAGCTGAGCATATATGCATCACACTTGCGCCTGCATCCTGACTAAAGCCACTCTTTGGATAAGCACAGAACAAGGACATGCGCTCACTTTGGCAAAACTTATTCCATAAATGTTCCAGCTGTTCTTTTTTTTACACTATTGCCAATCGCTAGCTGAGAACATTTTATTGTATATTAATTGAAAAAACCTGTTTAATCAGTGTTCAAATATATTGGCTGCAATTTTAATACCAAATTTAGTTGTTGGTTACGTGTTGCGTGTTACGTGTTGCCTGTTACGTGTTGCGGGTTGCGGGTTGCGGGTTACCTGTTCTGAATGCAGATAAGATTAATTACGAATTAAGAAACCTGTTAAGAGTAACCTGTTCCAGGCTCAAAAATCGACGTCTACCACGAATCAAAACGTAGAACGTACAACGTAAAACGTAAAACTAATTGTGTTGCCTGTTACCTGCTCTGAACGCAGATCAGATTAATTACGAATTAAAAAACCTGTTAGGAGTTACCAGTTCCTGGCTCAAAAATCGACGTCTACCACGAATCAAAACGTAAAACGTAGAACGTAAAACGTAAAACCTACCTCACCTGCCCTTTCCCTCTTACAATCCACTTTTCGGTAACCAGCTTTTCCAGGGCAAAAGGACCGCGGGCATGCAGCTTTTGGGTTGAGATGCCGATCTCTGCTCCCAATCCGAAGACACCCCCATCTGTAAACCGGGTGGAAGCATTGGTAAAGACAGCTGCAGCATCCACTTCATTGAGAAAACGTTCACAAAGCTCTTCATTTTCAGAAACAATAGCTTCGGAATGTTTGGAGGAGTAATTCCTGATATGTTTCAGGGCCTCATCGATATTGTTTACTGTTTTAACAGAACATTTAAAATCAAGGAATTCCCGGCCAAAATCCTCTTCAACTGCTTCCTTGAGATAAGCATAGTTTAAAGACTTTAATATCAGGTATGAAAAAGGATCAGCAAAGATCTCTACTTTATATTCTTCCAGCTTAGGAGCAAGTAAGATTAAGAGCGGCTCCATGATCCCGCGATCTGCTATAATCGTATCGAGTGAGTTACACACCGAAGGCCGCGAGACCTTTGCATTAGTGACAATTTCTGCGGCGCTTTCAAGATCTGCAGAGCTTTCCACATAAGTATGGCAAACTCCTGCTCCCGTTTCAATTACCGGTACAGAAGCATGCTGACGCACATAATTGATCAGCTGCTGAGAACCGCGGGGAATTATAATATCCACATATTTCGTTGCAGTTAATAATTCAGGCATAAATTTCCGGTCTGCCGGAAGCAATTGCACAATATGATGATCAAGAAGAAATGCGTCCAGAACATCCTGGATCAGTGATACCAGGCAGGTGTTTGTAAAAAATGCATCAGTTCCGCCTCTCAGTACACATACATTGCCTGAACGGATACACAAAGCAGCAACATCAACCGTAACATTGGGCCTTGATTCATAAATAATGGCAACCACTCCAAGAGGGACGCTTATCTTTTGCACGATCAATCCATTGTCAAGGATCTTTTCAGAAAGAAGGTGGTTGGTAGGATCCGGAAGCTCTGAAATTTCCTCCACGCTTTTTGCAAGGTCTTCTATCCTTTGAGCAGAAAGCAGCAGACGGTCCTTTTTTGGATCGGAATCAGGCATCAGATCCAGATCCCTTTGATTTTCACGTATAATATTTTCTGAATTCTTCCTGATTGTCTGGGCCAGGGCTTTCAGTATCAGCTTCTTTTTCGCATCGCTGAGAAGCTTTACTGTATTTGTTGCCTGAGCAGCTTTTTCAAGAAGTTCCTGTATCGATTCCATAATACAAAATTACAGTAAAACAATATTATCAGCATGAGCAACTTCAAGATTTTTTACATTTATATCCTGAGCCAGCATCGCTGAAGCGATCCTTGCCTTGGCTACGGCAACTGCGTTATTGTCTTCATCCAGGATCTCTATTATTTCGCCGTTCTCAAAGTCGGTCAATATCTTTTTAATACCGACAGCCAGCAGACTATGTCTGTTCTGCAAGGCTTTACAAGCCCCTGCATCGATCTGAATGCGCCCGCTGACAAGACTTCCGCTGGCCAGCCACTTTTTACGAGCAGGAAGCGTACTCTTCTGCGGTAAACACAGCGTACCTGTCTTTCCTTTCAATGCATTTAATATGCCATTTTCCGTTCTTATGCCGAATATCACCACCCCTATGCCCATCAGGTTAGCCAGGCGGGCGAAGGTAAGCTTGGAGGTCATGCCGCCTAAACCGGCTGCTGATTTTTCCTTATTTGCAAGCAGAAGGACCTTTTTATCCGTGGTGTCGAGTTCCGGAATTACCTGACCAGAACTGTCAAGGACGCCCGGTACCGATGTGCTGAATAATACCTGTGAAGCTCCAAATCCGACAGCTATCAGGGTAGCAAGCTCATCGTTATCCGAGAATTTTAATTCAAGGTTACTCACCACATCATTTTCATTTGCAATCGGAATGATACAGTTCGCCCAAAGCTCTTCATAAGTCCTTTTAAGCTGCAGGAACTGGTCGCGGTTTGAAAAATGATGCCGCTCACAGAGGCTTTGAGCAATAGATATCCCATGAGGTAAAAAATACCTGGAATAAGTGTTTAATAAAAGAGGATTTCCTATGGCTGCCGCAGCTTTCTTCTCATTAAGAGTGCCCTTATAGTTTTTCAGGAATTTCTTTCCCGCGGCTACGGCTCCGGAGGATACGATCACCAGGTTATATTGCTGATGAATTAAAGCGACTTGCCGGGCTATTTCTGCAATAACGGCTTCATCAAGTTCTCCGCTGCCGGTCGTGATAGATGCCGTACCGAATTTTAAAACGAGTATAGGTTTTGCCAATGTTTGTTTATGTTTTGCGAATTTAATAAAGTTGTACGTTATACGTTTTACGTTTTACGTTTTATTCTGGTAAATGTCGAATTCTTTGGCTATAAACCGTAAACTACGAATATTGTCTGGAGCCCAGAACATGTAACCCGTAACTGGTAACAGAAACTAACAACGAACAACTATTTTAAAGTTGTAGGTTATACGTTTTACGTTATACGTTTCATTTATG
>CAYHRC010000360.1:0-3153 GCA_964358565.1 uncultured Sphingobacterium sp.
AAAAAAAGCACCGCCAAGCATAATAAATAAAATGCCAAGAGATGACCAGATGGGTGATGATGATCCGGATGCTACAGCTTCCTTTGTAGAATTAAAAGCAAGATCGAGCGCCCTGTAATTAATTTTAGAACCCCATTCTCTATACAGGTTCAGATTGAAAACGCTGATAAGTGAGAAGATCACCAGCAGGAATATGACGAATGTCCTTGCAATTGATTTGGGGAAATTAAAGCGTGGCAGGAAAAGGAGAATTAGATAACCAAGAAACGGAATCGCCGAAATATAAGCGATCATTGAGGCATCCAGCCTTAAAGCATTCCAGAATGTACTGCTTGTTTCTTTAAAGCTGACATTGGCAAGTTTGTCAAAAAAGTAGATGAGAAAAATAAGTCTGTCAAGAAAGAAAAAGATGATCCAGAACAGATAAAATCGTGCAAAAACAACAAAACTTTTTAACATCGGTGCAAGGTAAAAAAAATGCCGGATGTTAAAAAGCTTAATAATATGATTGATTTGAGGTATTTCATCAAGAATTATCCTCCTCTCTGCATTTGCATCAACTGATCAAGGGTAATCTCCTCGTAATCTTCAGAAGCACTGAAAGCGCCGGCAGGAACAGTACCGGCTTTGATTTCTTTTACAACCGCTTTAATACTCAAACCGTTCATGTATGAAGTGAATTCTAAAGGAAATCCAAAAGATTTATCAAAAAAGCGGGTAAGAGAGTTTTCAGTAATGTCCAGTTCTTTAGTGAACCATGCTTCAGAGTTCTGATGACTCTTTTTTTCGTTTACCTCATGTTTTACCGCATTATATCCGGCTATTGATTTTGTTTCTGTTCCTGTTTTTAATGTAAAATCCGGCATACTAGCAAGCATTTTTTCCTTGTCAGCCGGACTAAAGATCACAGAGAACTTTTTACCCATCAAAGGTATATCCAGTAGCAGACGCTCATACTTTTTGCTTGCATTCAAAATACTAGCGCTTTTATACATTGGAGATTCGGTTTTCGAACTGGAGGAATCACCTTTGAAATAGACCTTTAATTCTGTTGGAAAGTTGCCTGCCAGAGATTGAAATTGCTCAGGTAAGTTCCATTCTACGGAATAAGTAATGGTGCCCTCAGTTATTTTTTTACCGTTCCCTGAACGTACTGGCTGAGCATATATGCTGGTTCCGATAAGCAACAGCATCAGATTTAAGATCAAATTCTTCATTTAATACGTATTTACTTCGTTTTTAGAGCGTTTGCTCATGCAGATGTGATAGTTTTTTCATTGATAACAATATAGATACGTATAATTTAAGATTTTGGTACTGCCGTTCAATAATTTATTACTCTGTCATTTTTCTCAATGCTTTATTTTACGGTAATGAAATACATATACCTGATCAGTATTTTATTCCAGATTTCTGTTCAAGCTCAAACAGGCCCAGGACCCAGAGCGACATCAATGGGTTCAGCAGGTGTGACTTTGCAGGATGTTTGGTCATTACAGCAAAACCCAGCTGGTATAGCAAATATAGAGACAGCCATATTTGCCATAGGATATGCACAGCATTTTTCAGGCACTGAAATCAATAGCCAAACCGCGATATTTGCTGTCCCTATTAAGCAAAATGTTCTTGGTTTAAGTTTTCAGCGATATGGTTTCAGTGAATATATGGAACAAAGGGCCGGAATTGCATATGCAAAAAGATTCGGTACTTCATTATTCCTTGCGATCGGGTTTAACTATCACCATATTGAGATCGCTAAGTATGGTTCTGCTCAGGCATTCACTGTTGAGGCAGGAATTCAGTACAGATTAACAGATAATCTCTCAATTGCCAGTCATATTGCCAATCCCAACAGGAGCAGGTATGCTGAACTTCCAGGCTCTTACATGCCGGTTACTTTAACATTTGGCATATCTTTCAGGCTTACAGATAAAGTTTTGATTATCAGTGATGTTGAAAAGGTATTAGATGCTGCTACTGATGTTAAACTGGGATTAGAATATAAGTTGATCGAATGGTTTTCACTGCGCTGCGGCGTCTCAGCAAATCCTTTTAAACAATATGCAGGTTTTGGCCTAAGCTCGAAGCGCTTGTGTATTGAAGGTGCTGTATCATTGCATCCAACCCTGGGATTGTCCCCGGAATTAGGCTTAAGCTATGAATTTTAAGTTTAAAACGACAGGCCTTCTGGTCATTTGTTTTGCTTTGCAGGAAAAGTCGGCTTTTTCCCAGATTTCCAATGATCCTGTGATTGAGCAGATCATCGAGTCAATCGCTGAAAATGCTTCTGAAGATCTCGATTATTCTGAACTAACTGAACGTCTTTATTTTTACAGGAAGAACCCTTTGCCGATTAATACAGTGAGCCGGGAGCAACTCCGTGAACTGATATTCCTTTCGCCTCTTCAGATCAATACGTTCCTGTTGTACCGTAAAGAGAACGGATCATTTGCTGATGTTCTCGAGCTGCAGGTTCTTTCTGGTTTTGATCTCAATACCATTCGCTGGCTGCTTTATTTTGTTACCATGGATCCTCCCGGGGTATTTGCTGACATTTCTTTGAAGGATATATTAGGCAAAGGGGATCATGACATCATGATAAGAATTGGAGGGTCGCAAGCATCTGCTGCCGACTTGCCGGATTACTTGGGTTCCGGGCTTAAAATCTTCACCCGTTATCGTTATAACTATTCACATAAAATTGCTGCTTCCTTAAATATGGAAAAGGATGCCGGAGAAAAGTTCTTTTCAGGAATCAGGAATAAGGGTTTTGATTTTTATTCAGCAAATGTGTCAATCATGGGGAAGGGTATAATGAGGAAGCTGCTAATTGGAGATTATGCACTCCAATTCGGGCAAGGACTAAGCATGTGGTCGGGCCTGGGTTTTGGAAAAGGCATTGGTCTTACCGGGATTGCAAAACAGGATCTGGGCCTCCGTCCCTATAGCTCGGCCAATGAATCGTCTTTTTTACGTGGAATTTCAGCAAGCCTTGCTTATGAAAAATTGCTTTTTACGCCATTTGTGTCATATAAAAAAGTTGATGCAAGTATATCACAGCAGGATGGAGAAATTAAGTCTCTTATTATCAGTGGGCTACATCGCACACAATCAGAAATTGAAAATAAAAATTCGGCTGCTCAATTAATATAT
>CAYHRC010000361.1:0-3143 GCA_964358565.1 uncultured Sphingobacterium sp.
GAAGGCACAGGGGTAAGACTGGGATATAAATATAATCTTAACAATCCGATTGGTGGCAAAACTGGTACAACCCAGAACAATTCGGATGGATGGTTTATGGGTATCACTCCCGAACTGGTAACTGGTGTATGGACCGGCGCTGAAGACCGGGCGATCCATTTTACTTCAACCAATTTTGGGGAAGGGGCAAATACCGCTCTCCCTGTTTTTGCATTATATATGAAAAAGGTTTATGCTGATCCCACTTTAAAATATAGCAAAGGCGACTTTCCCTTGCCAAAGGGAGGTATTACAACCACTCTGGACTGCGGAACATATACAAAACAACAATCCGGCGAAACAGAACTGGATAAAAAGCTGGGATTCTAATTAGGTAAGAATGCATCCTGCATATCCTGACCGTAATTTCATATGGAAAAGTTTGATCACCGATTAGTAATAAAGAATATTCCCCAAAAGCCGGGAATATACCAGTTCTGGTCGGATGCGGATGAACTCATCTATATTGGCAAGGCTAAAAATCTTAAAAACCGTGTTTCATCCTATTTCAATAAGGATACTTACCGGGTAAACGCAAAAACACGTGTCCTTGTAAGTAAGATAAACAAGATTACATTCACCATTGTCGATACAGAGATCGATGCCTGGCTGCTTGAGAACAGCCTGATCAAAAAGCATCAGCCCCGCTATAATGTTCTCCTGAAAGACGATAAGACGTATCCATGGATCATCATAAAGAACGAGCCCTTCCCGCGGATATTCTGGACAAGAAAAATCATACGCGACGGATCTACTTACTTTGGCCCATATGCTTCTATAGGTATGATGCACACCATTCTGGGAATGATCAAGGAGATATATCCTTTACGTACATGCAATCTTCCCCTTACACAGCAAAATATTAATTCAGGAAAATTCAGGGTATGCCTTGAATACCAGATAGGTAATTGTAAAGGACCTTGCCAGGCCTTTCAAACAGAAGATGATTATGCTCAGAACATCACTGATATAAAAGATATCCTGAATGGAAAAACAAGTTCGGTGATTAAGAGGATCAAGAGCCAGCTGGACCAATCAGTGGCTGAACTGAATTTTGAATTATCTCATAGGCTGAAGCGTAAATATGATCTGCTGGATCGCTATCAAAGTAAATCCACCATTGTAAATTCATCGATAACAGATGTGGATGTGTTCAGCATTGCAACGGATGAGAAACATGCCTTCATTAATTTCCTGAAAGTAATGAATGGTACTGTAATACAAACGCAAACACTGGAAATTAAAAAACGCCTGGATGAAACAGATGAAGAACTCCTAAGCCTTGCAATATCTGAGTTCCGGTCACGCTTTGACAGTCATTCCAAAGAGATCATAGTGCCTTTCAATCTTGACCTTAATGATCCCGGAATACGCTTCAGTGTTCCCAGGCTTGGGGAAAAGAAAAAGCTGCTGGAACTTTCAGAGAAGAATGTAACTTACTTCAAGCGTGAAAAACTGGAACAGTATGAGAAGCTGAATCCGGGTATAAGAACAGACAGGCTGCTGACTCAGATGATGAAAGATCTGCGTCTGAATCAATTGCCAAGACATATTGAATGCTTTGATAACTCCAACTTTCAGGGCAAGTTCCCCGTTTCGGCAATTGTTGTATTTAAAGATGCTAAACCGTCAAAAAAGGATTACAGGCATTTTAATGTGAAAACCGTGGAAGGTCCGGATGATTTTGCAACCATGGAAGAAGCTGTTTTCAGGAGATACCGCAGAATGATTGAAGAAGAGCAGCCTTTACCTCAGCTTATCGTCATAGATGGTGGCAAGGGTCAGTTGTCATCTGCAATTAAAAGTCTTAAATTACTTGGTATTGAAAATCAGGTGACCATCCTTGGTATTGCAAAGCGTCTTGAAGAGATCTATTATCCTGGCGATCAGTATCCAATGTACCTGGATAAAAAATCGGAAACATTGAAGATCATTCAGCAGCTCAGAGACGAGGCACATCGCTTTGGAATAACATTTCACAGAAAAAAACGTGATAAATCAACCCTGTCAACTGAACTCGAAAACATCCCGGGAATAGGCCGTACTTCAGCAGATAAATTATTAAGGCATTTTAAATCTGTAAAAAAGATCAGGGAAGCTTCCGCTGATGAGGTGCTGCAGGTACTGAATAATTCTCAAACCCATGCCCTTCTAAACTACTTTAAAAAATAAAACGCTGAAAGGGTTTTTAAATTCTTTCAGCGTTTACAGGATTTGGGAACCCTGTCAGTTTTTTTTAATACGACCAGAGATCGTGTTCGAAATCCATAAGGGCTTTTTTCACACGCTCCGATTCAAACAGTTTATCAATTCCGACCGCATAATCCTTAATACGGAGATCCTCAGGATTAGATTCCTTAACAACGTAACTGGCAAAAATACGCTTCATAAAGACATCATCATAACTTAGTCCTGTAGCATCATTACCCCTGTTAACTACACCCTTAGTAACTAGTAAATGGCGTGCTTCAGGAAAATAAATCCAGAAAGCAGGCTGCTCATCAAAAGACTGACCGGCAGCCGAAATTTTTATCATTGGTGCGATACCTATAATTCGCGGCTCAAAAACAGAACGCTGCTTGTCAAATATCCAGTCCTCTTTAATACGGAATTTAATAATACTGTCAGGATTAAACTCTCCGGCTTTAACTTGTGTACCTGTCTGATTACCATCCTTATCGAACATCGGAACCAGCACGCTGTCAGCAAATTTAGCCATTGCTGCTTCAGGGGCTAATACCACAGTAAATTCATCACCGTTGACATCGTCTTTAGTGCTGCTTGCATCATAAGCTGTAAGCTCACCGGCCTGAATAGCATCGGTAAAAATTGTTATTAAACGCGCTTTTGGCGAGGCGAAGACCATATTCGTTTTTTCACGAAGATCAATTTCACGCCATACACGCTTACTGAACATGACGTCAGCTTCCCTTAGATTAGCATAGGGGCTTACCCGCGCACTTAAGATATTCGTTCTCTCATAATAACCATCTACTGGCTTTACAACAGGTTTCGGTTTAGTGTCATTACTCAGGTTAGGAGCCTGAGCATACGCACCCAGACTAGCCGCGAATAAAACAAAGACAAAAAATACGTTTTTCATT
>CAYHRC010000362.1:0-3138 GCA_964358565.1 uncultured Sphingobacterium sp.
ACTTCTGGTCATTGCCATTTCAAAACCCAGTTTGGCAAGCCGGGTGATTTCATCCCTTGTATATGTACAGGTATCAAAAGCCGTATTTCCATTATCCTTTCTGCCACTTTCACCGAAATAAATACCACCAGTTAACTCACGGAAAATGATCAGGTCAGTACCTTCAATTCTTTCTCTTTTTAGGGGAGAGTTATCTATTAATGACGGGAAAGTAAATGTTGGTCGTACGTTAGCAAAGAGGCCAAGCTTTTTACGCATTTTCAATAAGCCCTGCTCTGGACGAACAGGAGCTTTTGGATCGTTATCATAACGGGGATGCCCTATTGCGCCAAATAAAATTGCATCTGCAGCCATGCAGATCTCATGAGTTTCGTCCGGATAAGGCTCACCAACAGCATCTATTGCACAAGCGCCTGTCAATGCGGGAGTCCACTTGATCTCATGGCCAAACTTCTTTGCAACTGCATCCGATACCTTAACGGCCTGCTCAATTACTTCAGGACCAATTCCATCTCCTGCTAAAAGGGCGATATTTAATTTCATATTATGTTTTAAGTTATAGGTTTTAAGTTTTAGGTTGTAAGTTTTAAGTTCTAGGTTGTAAGTTTTAGGTTGTAAGTTTTACGTTTTACGTTATACGTTTTACGTTGTACGTTATACGTTTGGTGTGTTATCAATCCAGTACCCGCAAACCCGCAACACATATCCAACAGCACATACCTAACAACTAACAACCAACAACTAACAACTAAATAATATTCAGCATCTTCTGCGTTGATTTAATCGCACATACGGTTTGATCCGAATCCAGACCCCTGGTTATGAATTTCTTTGTTGGGGTTTCCCATGTAATAATGGTTTCGCATAAAGCGTCTGAATTACTACCGGGGGCTATCCTTACGGCATAATCTATAAGTTTGGGAAGGGATAACTCTTTCTTTGCATAGACCTTGGTAAGGGCGTTCATGAAGGCATCAAATTGCCCGTCTCCCTGTGCATGCTCTTCAAAAAGCTCTCCATCTATCAGTACTGAGATGGTTGCAGAAGGACGCAGACCTTTTGAATGGGTCAAAACATATGACTCAATGATAACTTTGTCTGCATATGTATTACTATCCAATACATCAGAAATGATATATGGAAGATCTTCTTTGGTGACTGTTTCTTTTTGGTCACCTAATTCAATCACACGCTGAGTAACTTTTTTAAGATCTTCTTCGCTTAATTTCAAACCGAGTTCCTGCAGGTTCTTTTCAATATTAGCTTTCCCGGAGGTTTTGCCAAGGGCATATGTACGTTTTCTGCCAAAGCGCTCTGGCAGGAGGTCATTGAAATAAAGGTTATTTTTGCTATCACCATCTGCGTGGATACCTGCTGTCTGTGTAAATACATTTTCACCGACAATGGGTTTATTAGATGGGATCCTGATTCCTGAAAAAGTTTCTACCAGCTTGCTGACAGTATAAATCGCTGATTCATTTATAGCTAACTCTACTTCGGGCAGAAAATCGTTTATTGCCGCTGTTGCACTTGACATTGAGGCATTTCCGGCTCTTTCTCCCATTCCGTTCACTGTTAAATGCAAACCATCGACACCTGCTTTAACAGCCTCCAGAACATTCGCATTTGCAAGGTCATAATCATTATGTGCATGAAAATCGAAATGGATGTCAGGGTAGCGCGATTTTGTTTCCAGTATGTATTTAAATGTCTCAGAGGGAGTTAAAATACCCAGAGTGTCAGGCAACAGGATTCTGTCAACTTCTTGTTTGGATAAGAAATCAAGATACTCAAATACATACTCCGGAGAGTTACGCATCCCGTTACTCCAGTCTTCAAGATACACATTGCTGCTAATATCTTTCTCACGGGCCAGTTGAAGAACAGTTGAAATGTCATCAAAGTGCTGCTGCGGGGTCTTTTTGAGCTGGTGGGTTAGATGGTTTAAAGAACCCTTGGTAAGAAGATTTTGAACCTTTACTCCGGCTTTTGCCATCCATTCGATAGAAATCCCATTGTCAACAAACGATAGCACTTCAATATTTTTGGTGTATCCATTTTTATTTGCCCAGTCCATAACAGATCGGACTGCGGCAAATTCTCCATTGGATACACGTGCAGAGGCAACTTCAACTCTGTCCACCTTCAGCTCCTCAAGTAACAATTGGGTAATACTCAGCTTTTCTGAAATGGAAAATGAAACTCCGGATGTTTGTTCCCCATCCCGAAGAGTAGTGTCCATTATTTCTATTTTCCTTCTTTCCATTTCTTAGCTTCGTTTTGATTTTAACCTTTTGTTCTTTAATAATTTATAAAGGAAGGTGTAAAGCAAATTCCTGTATATCTTTCTTTATGTTTTGCAGATAATCGATATCATCAAAGCCATTCAGCATATTATCTTTTTTATAAGGGCTGATTTCGAACTGTTCCTGTTCGCCGGTTGCAAGGATCGTAATGGTCTGATCAGGCAGATTGACCTCAATTTCTGCTTTTGGATCAGCTTCTATTGCACGAAAAATCTTGTCTGCAAATTCAGGACTGACCTGTACCGGCAACACACCTATATTAAGGCAGTTGTTTTTAAAAATATCAGCAAAGAAACTGGAAACGACACACCTGAAACCATAATCATAAACTGCCCACGCAGCATGCTCTCTGGATGATCCGGAACCAAAATTCTTGCCTCCAACTAAAATTTTACCGCTATAGAGCGGGTTATTAAGCACAAAGTCTGCCTTAGGGGTATTGTCCGGATTATATCTCCAGTCGCGAAAAAGATTATCGCCAAATCCCACACGTTCAGTTGCTTTAAGAAAGCGTGCCGGTATAATCTGATCGGTATCCACATTCTCAATAGCCAGGGGAACCGCAGTACTTCTTATTATATTGAATTTATCGTAAGCCATTTTATTATTTTTAGGCGATCTGGTGGTCCGCCGGGTATATTTCTGTTAAATAAGTGTTCTTGGGTCGGTTACAACGCCGGTAATAGCTGCAGCTGCAGCTACAAGGGGGCTGGCCAGCATCGTTCTGGAACCCGGACCCTGCCTGCCTTCAAAGTTTCTGTTAGAAGTGCTTACTGCATATTTTCCAGCCGGGATCTTATCATCATTCATAGCCAGACAAGCTGAACATCCG
>CAYHRC010000363.1:0-3133 GCA_964358565.1 uncultured Sphingobacterium sp.
ACCCCTATGGAGTCTGTCCCTCTTGCAGGATATGGTGGAAAGACCAGAATGTCGCAGAATATTGTACATCCTATCTGGCTTAAGGCGCTTGCAATACGTGATGAAAAAAACCGATCACTGATTCAGGTTTGCAGACGATACATGATCTTTTACAATTTGTCTGCGGATTTTGTTGTTGTCTCATAAAAGCCATTGGCATTTCGATCAGGCAAATTTCTGTATTTAGTCTTTAGTCTATATCTCCTCTATATTAAGTTAATTTTATTGTGAATGGGGCTTTTTATTATTTGTAGGTCATATAAATATATAGAATAACTGATTGATAGAAAATGAATGTTAACAGGAATATTGAAAAAATATAAACAAAGAAAAATCATATTAAAACATGAAAAAACAGTTTTTTCTTCATTTTGCGGCATTCTGTCTGATTTTTAATCTTGCATATGCACAGAAACCGGTTAGCCGGACTCCCTACATTTTATTTAATGATTTCGAAACCGGAGAACTCTTCGGATGGGAAACGTATCCTTACGCACAGGATATTGCATTTGATGCGCTTTATTTTGCCAGTAAATCACCTACTTACAAGGATAGTAAGTATGCTCTTGCGCGTCCATTTAAGGCCAATGACACCAACGAGTTGTATCAGGGTTTCACCAGGCGTTTGAATTTTTATACCAATTCTGATACTCGTGTTAAAGCCGCCATATATTTCCAGGGCGATCGTAATGCAGAGTCGCTTGAACTTTCGCTGGGAACATTTGATGGCAGGCGTTACATGACCAAAATTAATAATCCAAAAGCAAATACCTGGCTGGAACTTGATATTCCTATTTCTAATTTCAAGTTGAAAGGAGAATCACTTAAGGCAGATGAACATATTCAGGTAATCACTATCCAGGGATCTTATTCGGTTGTAAACTATCTGTTTACCTACACCATATTAATGGATAATTTCCGGATTAATGGGGATCGCGACAGGCAATTCATCTCATCAAATCCCCGTTCGACTAACTTTGATATGTTTGACATATCTATTCTCAATAAACACTTTTTTTATGGGGATAATATTAGTCTGAAAGCTGCTCCTGAAGGCAATGTAAGTCTTAAACAGGTTAAAGGGACTCTATTTGACAGTAAGGGAAAGGTAGTTAAGGATAATATATCATTCACCCGTAGCGGCAATGAATGGGTCAATGAGGCTATTTATAAATTGAGTGAAAATGATGCACGCGGACAGTGGGAAGTCAAATTGACAGGAGAAACAGAACAGGGAGGTAAGATGAACTGGGCTTTCCGTTTTCTTATGCCGGGAAAAAAGATGAATGGACATCCGCGTTTGTTTTTCAGTTCGGATGAGCTAAAAGACCGGCTTGCAAATGAAAAATCACCGGTAGCAAAACGTATCCTGGATCATGCGCTTGAAGAGAAGAAATTCATGCAGGTGAATGTTGATGCCATCAAAGAAGGGAAAGACCGCACTGCTGAAAATCTTGTTGGAGGGCCGCATTCTAAGAATTCAGTTGGATTCAATGCTTATGGAGTGTGGAATGATCCAAACACTACGCTTGGAAATGTAATCGAGGAAGGAAGTTTTCGCTATGCTTTTACTGGTGATAAAGCCGCCGGTGAGCAGGCAAAGAAAGCATTATTAAAACTTTGTTCTTTTTCAAAATGGAATGCCGACTGGATGCTGGAACGTAAATTCTGGACCTATTACCCGGTTGGTTGGACAATCAAGCCGGTAGCTTATGGTTATGATATGCTATATGACCTGCTGAGTGATTCAGAGAGAGCTTTTGTAAGAAAAGCCATCATGGATAAGGGACTGAAGATGTTTCACCGCGACATGGTGGAAATGAACCGGATGCCATCGAATCAGACCAATCATATTGCTGTTATTGTTGGAGGAATGGGTATGGCTGCCACGGCAATTTATGGCGATGACCCTGCCAATCCTTATGTGGAGCCATACCTGTCAGGGATCATGACCAAAACCAAAACCTTTATAGATCGTACTTATTATGAAGACGGAAGTTATGGTGAGCCAAAAAGCGGGTATATGCACATGGCAAGCAGGGATATTGCTGAAATACTTCCCGTATTTGAACGTAATTTTGGGGTAGATTATACTACAACAACCAATTTTGGAAATTTTTATAAATATCCGATGCAGGCTAGCTATTCAAACGGACTTATGCAGGACTATGGTGACGGTGGCGAAGCAGATGGCGCTAAAGTTGACTTAGGCAGCCAATTACATTCCTGGTGGGTAGTGAATCGGACAAAAAATCCATATATATACAATTATGTTAAGCCTTTTTGGGAGGCTGGGAAAGGCGGGTATTTAGGTTACCTCTGGTACAGGGATGATATCACCCCTATTTCCAGAGAAACTTTACCTCCTTCAAAGTTTTTTTCAGCACAGGGTATGGTGATGCGTTCTGGCTGGGATGATGGATCAACGATAATCAGTACCCGTGTAGGGCCGAATTCAAACCATTATCATTACGATCAGGGAAGTTTCCAGATCATGAAGAACGGTGAAGTTCTTCTTACTGATCCGGCCTATGGACCCTTAGGTTATTATGCCAACCTTGAATATCTGAGTTATCACGTGCAGGCTATTGCACACAATGTGATGCTTGTTGATCATGATCCTGAAAGTCAGACTCCGGCTCATTATGATAACGGGATCAAGGCCTTACGTGATTGGCCAAGAGTATTGCATTTGTTTAATGGCAAAGATGCAGACGGAATGGAAAGTGAATTAAGCTCAGTATATAAAGGCAAACTCGAAAAATACTCAAGAACTCTGCTTTATACTAAAACCGGAGCGATCTTTTTGTTTGACGAAGTAAAAAGTAAATCACCTGAAGGTCATGTGTACGACTGGCTTTTCCATGCGCCAGCAAATGAAGAAAATCAGACTTCTATTTCCTATGCTGATGGACGAGTGATGATAAATCGCCCTAAAGCCAGACTTACAATGGACATTATTTCCCCTGACATCGTTTCATCTAAAATCTATGATAAAGGGGTTGGGAAAATATTTTATGAGTCATTTCTTTCATTATCAAGTAAACCTGATCTAAATGAGGCAAATTTCCTGGCAGTTATTTTGCCTGAAGCA
>CAYHRC010000364.1:0-3120 GCA_964358565.1 uncultured Sphingobacterium sp.
GTATCCGTTGAGCTATGAGATCTTAATGAAATATTTTACCGAACCGTACTACCATTAGGGAACACATCTCCCGGTGCCACAAAACTAAGATTTCCATCCGAATTTTCAGCCATCAGAATCATTCCCTGCGATAAAATTCCTTTTATTTCTCTGGGCTCCAGATTTATCAGCACCGAAACCTGCTTCCCTATAATTTGTTCAGGCCCAAAGTATTCTGCAATACCCGAAACGATGGTACGCTGATCAATTCCTGTATCTACCTGAAGCTTCAGTAATTTTTTGGTTTTCGCTACTTTTTCTGCAGCCAGAATAGTACCAATGCGAATATCCATGGCCGAAAACTGATCGAAACTGATATTTGGCTTTGCCTGATCAGGTACCATAGCGGCTTGTTCATTGGCTGTTTTCGTATCCATTAATTTTTTAATTTGTTGCTCAATCGCCTCGTCCTCAATCTTTTCAAAAAGTAAAGTTGCTTCATTAAGCTGGTGACCATTTGCAAGAAGATTTGTTCTGCCGGCTTGACCCCATCTTAAAGTATCAATATTCAGCATCCTGAAAAGCTTTTCTGAGGTGAATGGCAGAAATGGCTGGGCAAGTACAGCCAGGTTTGCGGCAATCTGAAGCCCGACATTTAAAATAGTTTTAACCCGTTCTTCGTCTGTTTTGATCAGTTTCCAGGGTTCTGCATCGGCCAGATATTTATTACCCAGGCGCGCCAGGTTCATAAACTCAGATAATGCTTCCCTGAAACGGTATTGTTCCAAAGAGGATGCTATGCGGGATGGATACTGTTTTAACTCATCAATTACTTTTTCATCAGCCACTGATAATTCAGATCCCATAACCACTTTACCGTCAAAATATTTATGAGACAAAACAAGTACCCTGTTTATAAAATTGCCGAATATGGCAACCAGTTCATTATTATTGCGTGCCTGAAAATCCTTCCAGGTAAAATCATTGTCTTTAGTTTCGGGTGCTGTAGCAGTAAGGGCATAACGGAGTACATCCTGTTTGTCAGGAAAATCTTCCAAATACTCATGCAGCCAGACAGCCCAGTTACGTGATGTAGAAATTTTATTGCCTTCGAGGTTCAAAAATTCATTGGCTGGTACATTATCTGCCAGTTTAAACTGCCCATGTGCCATCAGCATAGCCGGAAAAATAATGCAATGAAATACAATGTTGTCCTTCCCAATAAAATGGACAAGCTTGGTGTCTTCAGAATACCAGTAATCCTCCCAGGTCCCTGCTGGCTTCAAAGTCTCATTAAGATAATAATCAGATCTTTTCTGATCACTTAATTCTGTACTGAAAAGATCTTTAGTACCCGAAATATAACCGATCGGCGCATCAAACCACACATACAAAACTTTTCCTTCAGCCCCTTCAACCGGAACTTTTACACCCCAATCCAGATCACGCGTCATAGCCCTTGGATGCAAACCCGAATTTAGCCATGTTTTGCACTGTCCGTAAACATTGGGCCGCCATTCTTTATGCGAATCGATATAGGCTTCAATCTGAGGCTGCATCTTATCCAAAGGCAGAAACCAGTTGGTAGTCTTCTTCAGAACAGGCTTCGCGCCTGATAAGGTAGAGCGGGGATTGATTAATTCGTTAGGGCTTAAGGATGTTCCGCATTTTTCACACTGATCACCATAAGCATCTTCATTACCGCAGTTAGGACAAGTTCCCACAATATATCTGTCGGCTAAAAACTGGCCAGCCGTCTCATCAAAATATTGTTCCGTCTCTTCTTCATTGAAAACACCTTTATCGTAAAGCGTCCGGAAAAATCCGGATGCCGTTTCATGATGCGTCTGAGAGGTGGTGCGGTGATAAATATTAAAAGAAACCCCAAAGTCTCTGAACGAATCACCAATGATCCGGTGATATTTATCTACAACCTGCTGAGGCGTTATCCCTTCTTTTCTGGCTTTTAATGTAATCGGAACCCCATGCTCATCAGATCCGCAGATAAACGCCACATCCTTACCTGTTGACCTTAGGTATCTCACATAAATATCAGCAGGAACATATACACCAGCCAGATGACCAATATGTACTGGTCCGTTTGTATAAGGAAGGGCTGCCGTTACGGTATATCTTTTGTATTTATCGTTTACCAAAATTCGAATATTAGTGTTTTTACGCTTGTTTTTATAATTTGCAAAGATAAACGCTAATGTGCTAATTTGCTAATTGGTTAGCTCGCCAAATGCCTGGTAATTTATTCAATTGTCATTTAATAATTTCGGAAGCAATGGCAGCACCCTCTTATGAAACATTAGCCCTATTAATATTAAGATATTCAGCACATTGATCAACACTTCGATAATTCCACCCTATTTAAAACCGGGTGACACTGTAGCAATAACCTGTCCGGCAAAGAAGCTTCCTGTATCTATTGATGATGCCGTTAGATTACTGGAATCCTGGGGCCTGAATGTAATACTCGGCGAAACTGTCCATTCTTCCTGGCATCAGTTTGCCGGCACTGACGACCTTCGTACTGCCGATGTTCAACGTTTTCTGGATGATCCTTCAGTGAAAGCTATTTTTGCGGCGAGGGGAGGCTATGGCACCATCCGTATCATTGATCGTTTAGATTTTACAGCATTTCAGGCTAACCCGAAGTGGATCATTGGTTTTAGTGACATTACAGTTCTCCATAGTCATATATTTGCCCGGTATAATATTGAAAGCATCCATGGCCAGATGCCTCTTACTATTCCGGATGCTTCAAAAATTTCTTTGGAAACACTAAGAAAAGCACTTTTTAATGAAAGTTTTGAATATAGTTTTGAAAGCCTTGTCCAAAATCGCAGCGGTGAATCTGCCGGAATATTAATTGGCGGCAACCTGACGCTGCTGATGATGATGTCAGGATCAGTTTCAGACATGGATTATTCTGGTAAGATCCTCTTCCTCGAAGATGTTGGAGAATATTTTTATTCAATTGACCGCATCATGTGGAATCTAAAGCGGTCAGGGAAGCTGGCAGCATTAAAGGGGTTGATTGCGGGTGGTTTTACCGAACTGAAAGATAATGACATACCATTCGGGCAAACCGCAGAGCAGATCATCCTGGAACATGTGAAAGACTATGATTAT
>CAYHRC010000365.1:0-3097 GCA_964358565.1 uncultured Sphingobacterium sp.
TTATAGAATGCACCACTTCGCATCACGAAAGCAAAATCATCTTTCTCCCATCCGCTTTTAAAGACGGTTGTGCCAACTTCACGGAAAACCTTAACAGGATTTTCATCAAAAGGGCTATCCTGAGGTACACTTCGGGTATCATATAATAAATCCTGGAATGTTTCCCCCTGATTATTATCAGCGTTATCCTTTTTATCCACATCGCTGTTACTGCCACTAGTATTCGATTCGAATTTTGTGTTCTTCAGGTAATTATAGAACCAACTGAGTCTGGGTTCTTTTTGCTTATCAAGGAGAAATGCCCAGTTAGTCGCAGGGTTAATACTTCCACCTGAATCTCCGAATTCAAACCACAACTTATCTTTAATAATCCCAGCCCAGATAAACTCATTATAACTACCTACTAAAGGTTCAGTCAGATCAATATTGAAAACATTGTCGAGAGAAGGCAAACTGTAAGCCATGTTAGAAAATGAATAACTGTTGTAACCTAAGCCTTCGCCCCAGGCTCCGTCTTTTGAATCAACAACACGGTTTATGAACCGATAATATTTTATCATTGCACCCGTAAAATAAGGTTCCAGATTTTCGGTTTCAGGACCATCGGCGTAAATAGCCGCCATATTCATTAAAGAGCCACCAAGTATCAGGGCAAGCCAGTTCGATGTTGCTGCAGTGATATCATCATTATATACATAAGAACGATGTGCCCCATCAACAATATTAGCCATGATCGCTTTGCGGATAATAGTACGCTCTTGAGGCATCATCAGGTCATAAGTCAGATCATATACTTCAGCAACCCGATGAGCCCAGCTCCCGGTACGGTGCTCACTGTAGCGGCCACGGTTAGTTTGCCAGGGATGAGTCCAGTTCGGCCATCCTGCCAGCTTAACCAGCACATCCTTTGCATATATTCCTGCCTCACGGTCGTCGTGGAAAGCATAGGCATTCGCATTCGAACGGAGTGCATCCGCTGTATGGTAAATCCTGTCACCCCAGGCTGACCATGCTGGAAGCCAGTTCTCTTTTGGGAACTGATCCAGATCAAATACCAGGCTATTAACAGGGATCTTTTCCCGCTGAACTTTCGCATTTACAAGTATATTATCATAAACCTTTTTGAACTCCGGCTGCTTGAATTTAGAGTCAAGTAATTTTTTTTTATCAATATCAAAAAGTAGCCGGGGATGCTTTCCTGCCATGTTTTGAGGAGCAATATGAATAGTAAACTCTGTCGAAGCCAGTGCTTTTGTTCCATTAACAGCCTTTATCCTTCCCACATACAATCCTTCAGGGAAAGAAAGTTTCAAAGGTTTTAGTGCCCAGTCTGATCCGTTTTTGTTCAGTTCCCCTTTATAAAACGATTTATTCTGATCAGTAAAAGAAACGATCTCGAGGCTTACCTTTTTTGCATCCACCGGCCATTGGCCATTTAGCAGGAAATCATCGCCGGCATAATAATGCTTCTTTGGGATATAATGAGCATATTCCGGTAACTTATACATTTCCGGGTTACTAAAACGGAAAGGTGTTTCACGTGCGCCAGCAAATGAAATATCGTCGATACCAAAATAAATTGGCATATCAGGATCGGCAGAAGGGAACTTCACAATAAATGCCAGGGCATAGATCCTGACCTTTTCTTTCCCTGCAATTTTTGGATTTTCAGCTACCAAATCATTGAAATTTAAAGTGGCTGTTACCCATTTATTTCTTCCGGGATTGTTAATGGTAAAGTCAAGCTTACCATACTCACCTGCAGCAAACCTCACTTTATATGATTCGGCAGGAGTATTTGATTTCAAATAATATCTGAAGCTGAGCTTTGTTCCGGATATCAAATACATATCCAGAAGCTTTTGAGCCCCTGCATAATTATCTGCATTAGTAAAAACAGTAATCTTTTGGACCAAAGAAATATTCGGATCGCCAGGTACGATCTCATTGGGACGAAAATCCTGGTCATATGCGAGATCCTGCCAATGGGGATATGACGCCCAGGCTCCCAGTTCGCGATCTTCGAAATTTTCGGTATAGGTCCATGGTTCAAGCACTACATCCGGGTTGGAGGGAGCAGGGCCATGTTGAAAGGCTTCTACAGAGTCAGCCATAAAACCGGGCAATAATACGTTCTTCATTATTACAGGTTGATTTGAATTTATTATTCCAGTTTATTTTTGCAGATCATTTCAATCTGACCCTGATGTCAGTTCTTCCCTGTGGTACTTTTATTGTTAATGATTTATTCTGTTCATTGAACTCTCAGAATTATTAAACAATTGTTTTTCCATTTTCACTGATTTTCAAGATTAAATTACAAATTTCTGTGTGTATTAGAAACTAAATACATAATCAAGAACATAATTCTGTTGAAATAATCAGCAGTTCAAATCAGGAATCAAACCAATGAACCTTAAAAAGCCTTACCTAATACCAGGCGCAATAAGGAGTTTTTCTGTTTTTGGGCCTGATGGAAAGCGGGAAGGTTTATTGGAACAGCATTTAGGTTTTGCATACTTAGCCTTCAGTACTTTGCCAGGTGTACCAGATGGTAATTTCTTATTCGCTCCCTCAGAACATGATACTGTCAAGGATAATAAAAGTACACGAATAAATACTGATGCCATATTCCTTAAAAAAGATGAATTCAACATTTATAATAATTTAAAAAGATTATCTCACACATCTGAAGCCCAGATTACTCATTCCTGAATCGGGTGAGCTTTTCATCCGTCTGGCTACCCTATAACCGGAGCAATAACTTTCATTACACATAAAGGAGCCCCCTCTCGACACCCTTTTTGGTGTGTAGGGTTCATCAGGATCAAAACTATCCTTTGGTCCCTGAGGATTTTTCACACCTTCCGGCTTATTCGAACTGTTATAATAATCATTACGGTATTTGTCTGAGCACCATTCCCAGACATTCCCGGCCATATCATAGAGATTATAACCATTTGGGGCAAATGACTTCACAGGAGCAAGACCTGTAAAGGTATCAAAAGCCGTATTTTGATTTGGAAAACTCCCTTCCCAGGTATTTGCTTTTGCCTTTCCCTTATTAATATGTTCATCGCCCCATGGGTAAATTTTA
>CAYHRC010000366.1:0-3078 GCA_964358565.1 uncultured Sphingobacterium sp.
GGGTGCCGTTCTTCCATCAGAAACACTATTAAAAGTAACGGAGGGATCCAACTTTGGATGGCCATATGCTTATTATGATCATTTGGAGAAAAAGAATATGTTACAGCCAGGATATGGAGGTGATAGTAAAATAGTTGGAAGAGCGAGTGAATTTGATGTTCCTGTGCTAGGATTTCCAGGGCACTGGGCACCAATGGATATATTATTTTATCAAGGGAACCAGTTTCCCGCAAGGTATAAACAGGGAGCTTTTGTAGCTTTTCATGGATCTACTGATCGTTCACCTTACCCTCAGGCCGGCTATATTGTCTGTTTTGTTCCTTTTAAAAATGGAACAGCAACTGGCGATATAGAAGTTTTTGCGGACGGCTTTACCGGTTTAGATACTGTTGTAAATACTAGTGATGCTGTATACAGGCCAATGGGATTATCAACAGGACCTGACGGATCTTTATATATTTCCGAGTCAAATAAAGGGAAAATATGGCGGATCATGTATAAAGGAGATAAGAAGGAATTTGGAGAAGCTCAATTAGCGCAAATGGAAAAACGTAAGACCAGATCTTATATAAAGGAACCTGATCCGATCAAGGATAATCTTCACAGGGGTGATATGTTAGCAGGCAGTATACTTTATAATACTTATTGTGCAAGTTGTCATCAGCAAAATGGTAAAGGTGATAATAATCGCTTCCCGCCACTGGCTGGCTCAGATTGGGTAACTGGGGATAAGGATAAGCTTTTAGGAGTGATACTGAATGGTTTAAACGGACCAATCAAGGTAAACGGGCAATCCTGGGATGGATTAATGCCTCCTCATTCCGGATATTTGGATGATCATGCAATTGCTTCAATTTCAACCTATATCCGCCAGAATTTTGGGAACAAGGCTAGTGCCATTACCAGCATGGACGTAAGCATAGTTAGAAATGCTTCGAATAATAAAAAGTAATACTGATGTTTAAATTCGATAACGATCGTCACAATAGTTAAGGCAATAATGGGAGGATCTCACTTCATGAAAATCTGGAAATTAACAGGGATATCAAGGATCTTAGAGTTCCCTATACAATTCCCGGTATCCTTTATAAGGACCTGATCGTTGTCGGCAGGGGAATTATAACTTCTAAAAAACCCAAGATCATAATGTTGTTTAATATAAGTTTATGAACTTTAAACCAGTTAGTTACATCAGTATATCCGCCTTTTTCATTATGGGATGCAGTACAGGAAAATTGTCTAACATAGTAGTCCCTGAACAAAATGAAAGGATATACAGCATCCAACTGCAAAACCAGGTATTAGAAATTGATCCTTCCTCCGGGGGAAGGATCAATTCTCTTAAACTGGACGGTGAAAATTTTTTTACAGATAGCACAGTCAATAATTTTAATTGGGGCTCAACTTTCTGGTTCAGTCCGCAAAGCGATTGGAATTGGCCGCCATCGGCAGAAATCGATAATAAACCCTACAGTGTAAGGGTAGAAAACAGAGAACTTGTCATGGTCAGCCCAAAAGATCCGAAAACCGGCCTGGTAGTAACGAAAGCATTTTCAGCCAATAAAAAAACCGGTTCATACCTTTTAAAATATACTATTACCAATCATTCTGATCAGCCTCAAAAAGTTGCACCCTGGGAGGTCACGCGTGTACATATTAACGGACTTGCATTCTTCCCTTTCGGCGAAGGTGACCGAAGAGGAGGCTTAATACCTTTTACTTCTGAAAAAGACGGAATTAGCTGGTTTCAGTACCAGGCAGATCAGGTACCGCTTAAAGGAGACCGGCAGCTATATTCAGATGGTGCTGAAGGTTGGCTGGCGGAGGTAAATGGAGATGCAATCATGATTAAGAAGTTCCCTGATATTCCCTTTGAGAAAAATGCTCCAAAAGAAGGTGAAGTTGAATGGTATGCAAGTCCGGTAGTTACAGGCAAAAGCTATGTCGAAATTGAACATCAGGGTGCTTATGAAGAAATTCAGCCGGGAGCCTCATCCACCTGGCAGGTAGAATGGTTCCTTAGAAAGCTACCTGCAGACATTAAGCCAGAAGCAGGAAACAGCAAACTGGTCTCTTATGTCAGGCAGATTGTTCGATAATTTTCTATGGCCCTTAATAAATAATTTTAAAATTGTTTAAAATTGGACGTTTAATATAATACCTCATGACTAAAATTAATACCTTAATTACCGGAAGGTTTACTCTTCTTACATGCCTTATCGGGGTATTGGTATATACAGGCTGTAAGGTTTATCCATCAGGAGCGAAAAAGGCTAATCTGGAGCGTACCTGGAGTGTTTATAAAGCAGATGCTGCAAGTACAGGGCATTCCATACTACGACAGATCAATACTGACAATGTAAGTCAGCTGGAAGTAGCCTGGACACATAAGTTTAGTGACGCTCCGCAAGGCTCAAGAGGAAGCAGCAGTGAAAGCAATCCAATCATTATTGATGGTGTAATGTATACCATGTCTGCCAGACATAAGGTATATGCCCTGAATGCAGCAACGGGAGAACAGATATGGGCTTTTGATCCCTTTAATGGAGAAGCGGGCGGTGGTGTTGGACGAGGAGTTACCTACTGGGAAAACGGTAATGATAAAAGGATACTTTTTACAGGAGGTGATAATCTTTTTGCACTCAACGCGCAGACAGGAATTCCAATTTATTCCTTCGGTACTGAAGGAAAAGTAAGTATGAATATCGGCATGCGGGGCGATCCCAACAAGATATCGGTCATACCCACTTCTCCAGGAATTGTTTTCAAAGAGCTGCTCATAATTGGAAATGAGGTCTCTGAACTATATGGAGCAGAGCCCGGCTATATTCGTGCATATAATATTAAAACCGGCAAGCTGGAATGGACCTTTCATACGGTGCCTCAGCCCGGCGAAGTTGGTTATAATACCTGGCCAAAAGAAGCCTGGAAATATGTGGGTGGCGCTAATAACTGGGGAGGAATGAGCCTGGACGAGAAGCGTGGTATGGTATTTTTTGCAACCGGATCACCTACATATGATTATTATGGGAAAGACCGCATTGGAGAGAACTTGTTTGGCAATTCTGTTGTAGCGCT
>CAYHRC010000367.1:0-3058 GCA_964358565.1 uncultured Sphingobacterium sp.
TTACTATTGCTTTTTTGTATTTCGGAGCATTTCCGGATACTACACCTGCTTTAGTATTACGCGATTTTGATTTTCCATATACAACTATCGTATTGATAGCCTGGATATTCACACTATACATTTTTTCGATCGCACCTTTGATCTCTAATTTGTTGGCTCTGTGATCAACCTTGAAAGAAAAACGGTTTAACTTTTCAGTTAACGCCGATGCCTTTTCGGTTAAAATCGGTTTCTTTAATATTTCCATCTTACTTAGCGAACGCTTCCTCCAATGTTTTAACAGTTTCTACAGTCAGCAATAAAGTTCCTGCGTTCAATACATCATATGTATTTAATTCTGCGGCAGTAACCACTTTTGCTTTCTTTAAATTCCTGCTTGATAAATAAACATTATTATTTGCAGCCGGTAAAACCAATAAGGTCTTAGCATCTGTTAATTTCAGATCAGCTACTATCTTGGCGTAGTTCGAGGTTTTGATCGTGTCAAAACTGAAACCCTCCAAAACAACAATGTTATTATCTTTTGCTTTATATGTTAATGCAGATTTACGCGCCAAAGATTTAAGCTTTTTATTCAGCTTGAAACTGTAGTCGCGGGGCTGCGGACCGAATACACGTCCACCACCATTAAATAATGGCGATTTGATAGATCCTGCACGTGCACCACCTGTACCTTTTTGTTTGTATAATTTCCGGGTAGATCCGGCAATCTCATTACGTTGCTTAGACTTGTGCGTTCCCTGACGCTGATTGGCCAGGTATTGCTTTACGTCCAAATAGATCGCATGATCGTTGGGTTCTACTGCGAAGATCGCATCAGGAAGCTGCACCTTGGCACCTGTCTCTTGACCTGATATATTTATAACCTTAACTTCCATCTTCTTATTTATCAACGATTACGTAAGAACCCTTAGCTCCCGGAATTGAACCGCTGATCACTAATAAGTTTTGCTCTGTGTACACTTTCAAAACCTTCAGGTTCTGAATTTTAACGCGGTCACCACCCATACGGCCGGCCATACGCATACCCTTGAACACTCTTGAAGGCCATGAAGAAGCACCCAGTGAACCCGGAGCTCTTAAACGGTTATGCTGTCCGTGAGTTTGACCTCCAACACCACCAAATCCATGGCGTTTTACAACACCCTGAAAACCTTTACCTTTTGAGGTACCAACTACATCAACAAAGTCGCCTTCTTCAAAGATCCCAACTGTAACGGTATCACCAAGAGCCTTTTCGTCTTCAAAAGTCTTAAACTCCACCAGCTTACGCTTAGGAGTTGTGTTTGCTTTTGCGAAATGCCCCTTTAATGATCCGGTTGTGTTTTTCTCTTTCTTGTCGTCGAAAGCTAACTGAACTGCGGTGTAGCCGTCGGTATCGACGGTACGTAGTTGAGTAACTACGCATGGGCCAGCTTCGATAACTGTACAAGGGATGTTTTTCCCTTCAGCATCGAATATGCTGGTCATTCCTACTTTTTTTCCAATAATTCCTGACATTTTCTTTAATCAATTTGTGTCCATCGAAGCAGTAGGGCTTCGTTCAAGACATAGTAAACCCCTCTAAAGGGAGGGCAAAGATAGGAAAGTCTTATTAATTATCAAACACTTGCGAGTTTATTTTTCACATAATTTATAAAATTGTTTTGTTGCCCGATTTTATTCACCGGGCTTGTTGTTTAGAACTTATGAATCTGTGTTTACCCGTTTGCCTTCAGCGACCTTATCCCTGATGGTAATAAAGCTTCTCATTTAAAGGATTCCAATTGCGGATCTGCCTTAACAGATATAGCTGATTCTCAAAGCACTATAAATCAAGAGAGAATTTTGCTCAAAAAATCATCCCCCCAGGCAACAATAAATCATCCTCAAACCAGTTTTTAACTTTGTAAAACCTAAATCATATGATTAGAACAAAAACTCAATTCATCAAAATCTTAGTACTCCTTATTATAGGTATTACGTTTAAAGCACAAGCTCAGCAAGCTGGTACCACCCTTGCCCGGCAATATGAGGAAGTGGTGGGAAAAGCGGGCTCCTACCAGGGCCATAAAGAGATTAAAGAGTACAATATCAGGCTGCTTTGGAAGAACACCATGGATAGCCTCCAAAAAGAGAGGCAGCTTTTAAAGGAAAGCAGGGCAAAACTATCTGCCAATGATCAGGCTGTCGCCGGATTAAAATCAGAACTTAACAATAAAGAACAAAGCCTGATTGCCTCAAAGGAACGGGTTGACGAAGTTAGCCTGCTTGGCATTGCCATCAGTAAAAGCAGCTATAATGTGATCATGTGGGGACTCGTATTCCTGCTTGCTGCCGGCCTGACCTTTACTGTCCTGAAAACAAAAGCCTCCATTACAGAAGCTTCATACCGTTCTAACCTGTATGATGATCTTTTTGACGAGTTCCGTGACTATAAGACCAAGGCAAACGAAAAAGAAAAGAAACTGGCCCGTGACCTGCAAACCGAAAGGAACCGGATCGCTGATCTTTCGGGGTATATAAGGTAGAGTAGTATCTGGTATAAAGTATCAAGTATAAAGTATCAGGTAAGGGGTAACAGGTAAACGGTAATCAGTAAACGGTGTGCTTAGCTTAAGTAAAGGTCTTTAATCAATTATTTAAAGACCTTTACTTTAAATGTTCCGGGACCAGGCGTTGCAGCTGTTACGCCTATGTTTGTACAACGTATAGATACTGTATTTGCGGCGCTTACCCAGGCAAAATAAGTAAAGTCATCGGTAACTGATAAATTTGGCGTACCTAAACTCACCGGATCACCGTCTGCTGCTCCGTTTACTGTTATCGTTTTCACTTCAGATCCATTAACAGCTACAAGTGGAAAAGTTAAAGGTGCGCCAGCACTTATAATCGTTACATTTCCTCCTGATAAGGTAAGTGTATTGGTATTGCTAACCCCGGTACCTCCATTTGCAGGTGCAATGATCCCTGTTACGTTTGTGGCGTTAAGGGTGCCATTAAAGCTTACGGCTTTCAATTCACCAGTTGATGGAATAAAACTCAGGTTTGTACTGCTCACTTTTTCAGGAAGAGGTCC
>CAYHRC010000368.1:0-540 GCA_964358565.1 uncultured Sphingobacterium sp.
TAATCATTGGCAATATTTGAATTTAACATCACACCAAGCGCTGGAATGAGTATCCCCAATCCGGCCATCTCAAATGCCATCCCTATTAATAAAAGTACACCCATAAAAAGTAATTGCTTCTTTTGGGCGGGGGGCAAGAGATAATTAACTTTTCTTAGGAAGGACATAATAGGTTAATTGAACAACGTTAAAAAGCTGGTGTGTTTTTGCCTTGAGTTCTTGGACATTATTAATTAATATCGTTCTCAAACGGGCGATTCAATAGGAAATGCTCCACTGCTTGGTTAAAAGTATCAACGATTGAAAACTTACTCAGGTGTTCAAATTCCTCCAGTTCGGTTCTCAGATCAATTAACCCAGTATTTACACCAATGGCTGCACCACCTATAGTGTAGGCTACTTGCAGATCCGAAAAACGATCGCCGATATAACAAACCTCGCAGGCTTTGAAGTTAAAATCTTCCATAACTTCATATGCAAACTTTGGAGATGGCTTTCTGTATAAAATTGGCTCATCCGGTTTTTCTGTAGCCAGGCATA
>CAYHRC010000368.1:550-3006 GCA_964358565.1 uncultured Sphingobacterium sp.
GAAGAAGGCACCGAAGGTGAGGAAGGGACCGGATCTAAAACCGGCGAATCTAAACCCAGTAATTCCTCCATCCGTTGATTACAGACATACACTTGTTCTAAAGTAAAAAAATTACGGCCTACTCCTGATTGATTTGAATGAAGAAAAAGTTTAACCCCTGATTGCTTCAGAAGTCGAATTCCATCCTTCACCCCATCAAGAAGCCGGACTTCAGCAGGATCACTTAAGTAATGGACATGTTCAATCAATGTGCCATCCCGGTCAAAAATTATAGCTTTAATAGTATTAACCAATGTGTGTAATTTGTTTTGGGTTAGTTCTTTAGATAAGAAGGTATGGCCTTATAAAACACCAAGATAAATATTGCCATCATTGAACTAATGATCATTCCGACCACAGCCATTTTAACTGTATCTACTCTTTCAACCTTAAGTGGAAGCACAGGCCTGTCTATTACCTGTATCAAGGGAGTTTCTTTTCTTAAAGAAATCTTGGCCATTTCAAGATTTTGTACTAATTGACTTAAGATCGCCTGATTAACCTGAACATCAAACTGCCTTCGTTGAGAAGGCACACGTAATATCTGCCGGGCAGAATTTGGATTGGGGTTGGCGTCAGAAGAGGTGGCAACACCTGAAATAGCTGAATTAAAAACCCTTTTAACCGAATCCGTTTGGTGCTGAAGGATCGATAGGTTCTCGGCAGATTTTTTCGTTTTTGCTTCTATATAAAAATCTGACACTTCCTTGGTAATTGCCTCAGAAAAATGCTTTGCAAATAATTCGCTGGGAGAAGTCACTTGAACAGCTATAATACTTGATTTTTTATCAAGCTTATCAATTGAAAGGTGGTGGGCAAGTATCGAATTGTAAAAAGATGTAATTAAGGTATTTTGATCTAAAGAAAAATCAGAGGGATCCCTACCTGGCAGAAATTTGACATTCGCAAACCTTGAGCCCTTTTTCTCCCAATCTTCGCGCAACTTATTTATGCGTATATAAGACTCAGCTAAAGTTTCCTCCCTTCCGTTAGTGTTTACAGTCGTTAAAAGCGCTTTCTCTATCATCGACCGGGATTTCATGAGGGACAGTAGGTTATCACCTGTAAAAGCTCCTCCACCTCCTCCGCCAAGGTCAATACCGAACTGACCAGCAATGCCTGCATAACCACCTAAACCACTACCGGACTGTTCCTCTTCTAAAACAAACGTAAGCTGCGCTGTATAGATTGGCTTTTTTGAATAGGAATAAAGCAGCCCAAGGGCACCACCTATAAATGCTGCCATGAATACGATTAACCATTTAGAGAGTATATATTTCCCCCAATCACGTAATTTAAGAATGATCTCTTTCAATGTTATTTCACCATCTTCAGGATATTCTCTCTCCATATATACTATTTACTTAACAATGATAAAATAATAGCCGCTAATGAAGCCAAACCAGTAGACATTCCAACTATTTCTCCTGCAGAAATCTTTCTTCCCTCTTCCTTTTTAGGAACAAAGACTTCAGCACCAGGCTCTATAGAAGGGTAATTATTAAAGAAAAATATTTTACTTGTACTCTTAACGGAACCATTTGCATAAATTACATATGAGCGCCTTTTTAAAGATTTATTTGAATATCCACCTCCCTGGGAAATATAATATTTGAAGCCACGATTCTGATTAAAAACAGTAGTCACCGGATACAATACCTCACCGTTCACTTTGACAGTTTGTAATTGCTTGGGAATTCTGAGTATATCACCTTCTTCTAATGTGAGATCGGCTTTTGAAGCTGGATTTTCAAGAATTTTTTCCAGATTAATTCCTACGTAAACATTCTTTAAGATTTCCTGCTGCTGAGCTATATCTACTGAATCCTTCACTGTTTCCTGCAAACGCTGAAGTTTGGCTAATTTGTTCTGTTCCTCTTCAGCCTGATTTATTGCATTTTTACCGCTTGCTTTTGCCGGACCTTCGCGTTTAAGCGAGGCGCCTTTGGCATAGGCAAGTACCGTTAGTCCACCAGCCCTTTGAACCAGATCTGAAACACGCTCATCTTTATTGATAATGGTATACATGCCCGGATATAATACCTCTCCTTCTATTTTAACCTGGCGCTGAACTTCATAACCTATAGAACTTCTTATCGAAATGATGTCGAATGGCTGCAATTCAAATTTTGGTTTGGAGAAATTAAGATCCTTATCAATATCAATCTGAAAAACCTGTGCTGTTATTGCAGAAGCGGAATTTAAATTACTGTTTTTTACCCGTCGGGAAATTTCAACCCTTTGTGGGGTTGCGCCTTCCGTAAAACCACCCGCCTGAAGAATTAATGCCTCAAGTGTCATATTCTCAGCAAAGTCAAATGTACCCGGCTCCCTTACTTCTCCATCTATTGTTACTTTATACTCTTCTTTCAGATCAAATATTGAAGATATACTGATCACATCTTCTCTTAAAAGTG
>CAYHRC010000369.1:0-2985 GCA_964358565.1 uncultured Sphingobacterium sp.
TGATCTGCAACCTGAGCTGCGGGTTAGTGATATCAGCAAGCTGCTGGGCCAGAAAACTGTATTTCCTATACTTCGTGCTCTGTTAGAAAAAGATATAATTATCATTTCTGAAGAGATAACAGAGAAGTTCAAGCCCCGGAAAAAGGCGTTCATTACCTTGCATCCTCAGTACAATGAGCCGGCAAATCGCAAAGCTTTGTTTGAAATTCTTGAGCGCGCACCGAAACAACTTGAGCTGTTACTTGCTTACTTAAAGCTCGGCAAGAATCAGGCTGAGATACTTAAAACTGAGCTGCTCGAAACCAGTGGAAGCGGTCCGGCTGCTTTAAAGGCTCTGCTTGACAAGGAAGTTTTTATTCAGGAAGATAAGATTGTTAGCCGCTTAAGTAGCGAAGAGCTGGAGACTCTCAGGGACTTTATTCTAAACGATGCGCAGTTGATAGCTCTAAACGAGATTCAGGAGCAGTTCAAAGAAAAGGATGTAGTCCTTCTTTATGGTGAAACTTCATCGGGCAAAACCCAGATATATATTCGTCTCATCGAACAGATGTTGCATGAAGGAAAGCAAATATTATATCTTTTACCTGAAATAGCCCTCACAACACAGGTGGTTCAACGACTTCGTGAGCATTTTGGAAGCCAGGTAGGAATATATCATTCCCGGTTTAATGATAATGAAAGAGCTGAAGTTTGGCAAAAAGTTCTTAAAGGTGAGTACCGACTCGTGCTTGGTGCCCGTTCGGCAATCTTCCTTCCTTTTGGGGATCTGGGCATGGTGATAGTGGATGAAGAACACGAATCCTCCTACAAGCAATATGATCCTGCACCACGCTACCACGCCAGGGATACAGCGATTTATTTAAGTTTTCTTCACAAGGCAAAGATCGTATTGGGCTCAGCAACACCAAGCCTGGAGAGCTATTATAATGCAAAGATCAGGAAATATGGCTTGGTTACCTTAAAGGGACGCTATGGCGGTGTTCAATCTCCTCATATAGAAGTAGTGAGTATTGCAGAAGAGACTAAAAGGAAAACAATGCAGTCACATTTTACTTCAGTATTAATCAATGAGATCAAGGCAGCACTGTCGCGTAAGGAACAGGTTATATTATTCCAAAACCGGCGCGGATATACACCTTTGTTACTCTGCACTACGTGTGGTTTTACCCCTAAATGCATCAATTGTGATGTCAGTTTAACTTTTCATAAGAGCAGTGCCAAGCTTCATTGTCATTATTGCGGATATAAACAGGATGTTTTAACGGCCTGTCCGGCTTGTGGTTCAACCAGGATAGAACAAAAAGGATTTGGTACAGAAAAGATTGAGGATGAATTGCAGCGTTTATTTGAAAACGCTAAAATCGCCCGCATGGATCTGGATTCTACCCGAACCCGAAACAGCTTCCAGCTTTTACTGAATGATTTTGAAGATGGCCGGATCGATATTTTAGTGGGCACACAAATGGTTGCTAAGGGTCTTGATTTTGGAAATGTTACAACTATTGGTATTATCAGCGCCGATAGTATGTTGAACTATCCTGATTTCCGTGCTTTTGAGCGAAGTTTTCAGATGCTTTCCCAGGTTTCTGGCAGGGCAGGGCGGCGTGCTAAACAAGGAAAAGTAATTATCCAGGCTTATGATATCAGTCATCGGGTGATCAGCCAGGTGATTCGCAATGATTATGAGGAAATGTTTAATACAGAAATTCTCGAAAGAAGGAATTTCCACTATCCTCCACTTTACAGACTGATTAAACTGGATGTTAAACATAAGGATCTATCCAGGCTTGTGATTATTGCGGCCTCTCTTGCTAAATTATTGCGGTCACAGTTTGCCGATCGTGTTTTAGGTCCAGAGGCCCCACTGGTAAGCAGAATCAGAAATTATTATATTCAAACCATTTTGATAAAAGTTGAAAAGGAGGGGGTGTCTGTTCAGAAGATCAAAGAGGCATTGCAAAATATTCTTTTAAATTTTGATGCTGATCCCTCAAACAAAGGTGTTTATATAATGATTGACGTAGATCCTTATTAGGATTGTATCCTTTTTTAATTTATTTACTGGGAATGCCTCCCTAACTGCTATGTTTGGATCTTAAATGGCACATAAATTAATTGATAACTACCGCGAAAGGGGAGCCAGGAAAAAGTTAGTTGAGAAACTCAGGGAGCGTGGAATATCTGATGAGCGCGTTTTAAAGGCAATCGGGAAGGTGCCCCGCCATTATTTTTTCGATGAGGCTTTCTGGGAACAGGCCTATAAGGATATTGCTTTTCCAATAGGAAACGGACAAACTATTTCCCAGCCCTATACAGTGGCTTACCAGTCTGAACTCCTGCATATTAACCCAGGTCATAAGGTGCTTGAAATTGGCACAGGATCGGGTTATCAAACGTGTATACTCCTTGAGCTTGGTGCAAAAGTATTTACCATTGAAAGGCAGGAGAATCTGTATAACCGCACAATTCAGGTATTACCACATATGGGTTATCAGCCGGAATTCTTTTTGGGTGATGGCTCAAAAGGAATTTCTGAACACGCTCCATATGATAAGATTATTGTTACGGCAGGAGCACCTTTGGTACCCGAAATCCTGCTTAAACAATTGAAGATCGGAGGGATCCTGGTTATCCCGGTCGGAAATGAAAAATCCCAGAAAATGATTACAGTTCTTCGGGTAAGTGAAAAAGATTATGAAAGAATTGAGCTGGATACTTTTCGTTTTGTACCACTGCTGGGGGAGCAGGCCTGGTAATTTGATAGTTACGGGTTACGTGTTGTGAGTTACGAGTGCCCCTGTAACACATAACTCGTAACCCGTAACATTTATCTCTTCATCGCCCTGCTCATTTCCAGTTTTGCGTCCCGGTCTTTAAGGGTTTCCCGCTTATCATAGATTTTCTTTCCCTGTGCAAGGCCAATTTCCAGTTTAGCGAATCCCCGCTCACTGGTGAAGATCTTCAAAGGAATAATTGTAAAGCCTT
>CAYHRC010000370.1:0-2985 GCA_964358565.1 uncultured Sphingobacterium sp.
CTGAATCCCACCGGTCGAAACCCAGTCCCCTCCTGCTTACAGCAGATTGCTTAGCCGTGAACAGATCCACAGTTTGAGATTTAAGGTATCGCCTGCCTCCATATGTTCCGCGGTTCAACATCATCTGATATAAAATACCCAGATCATTGGCACTGGCAAACAATCCGGCATGACCCGAAACACCACCCAGCATAGCAGCCCCCTCATCATGCACATATCCTAGCAGCAAAGATTTGCGGAACTTTTCATCATTCTGTGTAGGGACAATCTGCTCCTTCTCAAAACGTCTTCGCGGAGTAAAGCCAGCCGTATACATACCCAGAGGTTTATAGAACTGATTCTGAACATACAGATCCATTGGTATACCTGATTGCCATTCCACAATTTCCTTCATGACATACATATTCATATCCGTGTAGAAGTAGGAACCCCGGTTCCGGATCGGAGCTTTAAGAAGTGCAGGCCACATCTTCTCTTCAAAATAATTGCGCCTCAGAAAATAATTTTCAGCCACTTTAACGGGAAAGGCGTAAGAAGAATCAGAGCTATGATCCTCTGGTTTGATCTTGTTATGAAAGCCTACAGCGGTCAGGCCGGATTGATGTGCGAGCACCTCCCTCACCTTGATATCGTTTTTATTTGTTTTCCTGGCCATGGGCAGATAATCTCCAATTGTCCGATCCAGGTTGATCTTTTGCTGATCATACAGTTTCATCACCGACATGGTGGTTGCCGATACTTTAGTCAGCGAAGCCATATCATAAATATCACTTACCCTTGTTGACTGAGTGCCATCATAGGTATGTGTACCGTATGCTTTATTAAATATCACAGAACCATCCTTAATAACCATTATTACAGCGCTAGGGCTGGCCTTTTCACGGATAGCCTGAGCAACGATTGTATCAATACTATTCAGATCGGAAGAATTGATACCGGCACTTTCCGGGCTTGAGTATCCTAAGCGGGTTTTCACCGTACTGTAACCGTAGCGGGATCTGTATGACCGGCTTATGGTTTTCTTCAGCTTATTTGTGGTCGCCACACCGCCAAAAATAAGCTGTGCGGTATGATCTGCAGAAGCGCCAGAATAATCTGTACTCCACACTACCGGACCGATAACATCATCTAAATTCTTCAATGAATTCAGATCACCAAAACCTGCAATAATAACTTCCTTTCTCTTTTGATTATCGGTTATGAACCTGATAATTTCCGGATCATTCAGGGATTGACTGGTAACCTGAACAATCAGGGTATTATAATATTTAAGGTCTCCGCTGAGGTCGTCTATATCAGTGGAATCAGTGCGGTAGTCAGCCGATACAAAGCTTTTTACTGCAGCATACTTTTTTAATAAACTATCGAAGGTTATGGAGTATTCCGAACCGGTGTTGATACTGGCAATTTTTCGGTTTTCCAAAGCTTTCAGCGGGATCATCCGCGACCTGTTCTTCAACAGAACTGTATTTGCCCCGGCATCATTTGCAGAAGCGGCTTTCAGCTGGCTGTAAACACTTGTATTGATTGCTGCCAGAATCCCGAAACACAGGATCAGCTTAATTATTTTATAGTTCATTTAATTGAAATTTTGCAATTACAGACCGGTAATCGGTAAATCAATATGAGCACCTGATCCCAATGTACTTCCGAAAAAACGTAAAACGTACAACGTAAAACGTACAACGTACAACGTACAACGTACAACGTAAAACGTAAAACGTACAACTCCTCTTAGTTGTAAATCAAATACTTCTTCCTCATTTCCTTATATGCGGAAAGTTTGGGCTCCCAACTCTTTCTGATCTCTTCTTCAGAGGTGCCGGCAATAATTTGTTTTCTAAGCGCTGAAGTCCCGGCAAGGCGGTCGAATCTGTCTGCGCGGAAAAACTGCTCTTTATCCGGGTAAGCCTCATAAAATTCTTTCAGCCAGGTCAGATTGATACGTCCTGTTTTGACGAAAATACTGGTATCATATTTCCGCAGATCCAGACCATAACACACTTTATCCTTATGAGGAGGTGTTTCACTCATCCCTTTAATGGCTACAGGTGTAAATGAAAATTCATACTTGCCCTTAAGTTCAGGATTTCCCAGGACTGTAAAGGGAAAATATGTTCCTCTCCCCTGACTAATAACAGTCCCTTCAAACAGGCATAAAGATGGGTAAAGCAGGATAGACTGTTGTGTATTCAAATTTGGTGAAGGCATAACCGGCAATGTATAGGGTTTGCCATGTTTATAATTTGCCAGTTTAATCACCTTTACTTTACACTGAACTTTATTAGCTAGCCACCTTTCTCCATTGATCATGCCTGCATATTCACCAAAGGTAAGTCCGTGTAATATGGGTATAGGATGCATGCCTACAAATGATTCAAAACCTTTTTCAAGAACCGGTCCATCAACATATGAATCATTTGGGTTGGGCCGGTCAAGTATAATGAGCTCTACATTATTTTCGGCGCAGGCTTCCATAATATAATGAAGGGTAGACAGATAGGTATAGAACCGCACGCCTACATCCTGCATGTCAAATATCATAACATCGATACCCTTCATGTCTTCCGGACCAGGCTTATACCGTTTGCCGTACAGTGAAATTAGCGGTATACCTGTTTTTGCATCCGTTTCATCGCTGATCTTAGCGCCTGCACTTGCCTCTCCCCGAAATCCATGTTCCGGACCAAAGCCACGAACAATATTAACCCCCAGTTTCAGTAAGGTATCCATACTTAGCTTCCCCTCAATAACCGAAGTATTGTTAATAGCCATAGCCACCCTTTTACCTTTAAGTAATGGCAGATACTTTTCTGTTTGCTGTGCGCCGGTAAGGATATCATTTTGCGCAAGCCTGCCGGATATCCCTGCAGGTGAATTATTAGCAGATTGTTGCTTTGCACCTGAAAATGAACTGGCCGCGAGCATAAATGGCATGATAGCCAGTAAAATTCTTTTCATACTTTGAATTGTGTTATGAGTTTT
>CAYHRC010000371.1:0-2966 GCA_964358565.1 uncultured Sphingobacterium sp.
TGCCAGGATGCTGCGTGTAGAGCTAAATGGAGTGATTATACACGACAACATTGAACTTTTGGGGCCTACACGCGGAGCCATGAGCAATGATGAAAAAGCTACAGGTCCCCTGCGTTTTCAGGGCGATCATGGTGCGGTAGCCTTCCGCAATATTAAGATCACCAGATTTGATACGCCACGCCCGGCCGAAAGTGTGGCTAACAATCCTATAGTGGTGGATCCGATACTGATTGATGCCCCGGTAAATACCATTCTCCGCAGTTTTGTTGATCTCCCGGATGGCCCTAGGGTGGTACATGCGGTTTCTGTCGGCAGTCCGGAACAGGTGCATTATACCTATGATATGGATAATGCCATGATTATTCAGCTTTGGAGAGGCGGATTTTTGAATGCAACCCCGATGTGGCATAGCAGGGGTGATGGTTCCTCCCTTCCATTAGGGACAGTACAGCGCTTTGGTAAGCCCGTACTGTCTTTAGCCAGGCTCAGCTCTCCGCAGGCCGCATGGCTCAGCGATACTGCAGGTACTTCTTACAGGCCCAAAGGTTATGTGATCGATGATCAGGAAAGCCCCGCATTCCGTTACCTGTGCTATGGCTCCCTGGTAAGTGATTTTACAAAAGCAATGGAAAATGGCCGCGGCATCAGTAGGGTAATCAGTGTGGCTAATCCAACTAAAGATCTGTATTTCCGACTGGCTGAAGCAGCATCCATTGAAGAAATTTCAAACGGTATGTACCTGATCGATGATAAGTCGTATTACCTGCGTTTGGACAATGCCGGTGGCTCAAAACCTATCCTGCGCGATCTTAACGGCCGTAAAGAGCTTATTATCCCTGCCGGTACAAGTTTAAGCTATTCGATTTTATTCTAATTCCGAAAAGAAACATGAAACATATCATAAAATTAAACAAAGCATTTCTGGTAATCTTTTTTATTGGATTTACCGGAATTTCTGCCTTTACACAGGAAACACCTAAGGAGGAAGATTTCTTTAAAATCATGAAGGTTGCTACTCCTGAAGGAATAATTCTTGAAGTTGGCGGCCTGGTTAATCTCCCGAATGGCGACCTTGGTATATCAACCCGTCGCGGCGATATATTCATCGTGGAAAATCCGACCAGCAGCAGGCCATATTTCCGCAAATTTGCCTCAGGTTTGCATGAGGTTTTAGGATTGGCGTATAAAGATGGCGCATTTTATTGTGCCCAGCGTGGTGAGCTTACAAAACTTGTAGATACCAATATGGATGGCAAGGCCGATGTATATGAAACAGTTTATTCCTGGGGACTATCCGGGAACTATCATGAGTATAGTTACGGGCCAAAAATCGCTCCGGATGGATCATTTTTTGTATCGGGCAATCTGGCTTTCGAGAAAGAAGAATGGTGGCGGGGGAAAAGCCGTCAGCCAGGGCGTGGTTGGATGATGCATATTTTTGAAGATGGACGTATGGAGCCATGGGCTACCGGGATGCGTTCACCAGCTGGTTTAGGAATGATTAATGGTGAATTATTTTACACCGATAATCAGGGTGATTGGATAGGATCAGGCGGTTTATGGCAGGTTGCTAAAGGTGATTTTATGGGGAATCCCGGTGGTTTGGCCTGGACAGGTTTGCCAAATTCACCACTTAAGTTGACAACCGCGCAGTTTTATGCAAAAATTAATCCCCGCCAGGAAAAAGATATTCAGGGACGTTACATTAAGCCGGAAAATGTGGTTAATGAGAAATTCGTAACATTATTTGACATGAAGAAGGAAATTCCGGAGTTGCGTTTACCGGCTGTCTGGCTGCCATACGGTTTCCTGGGTATTTCCACTTCAGAACCTATTTCCATTCCCGAAGGCAATTTCGGACCATTTGCAGGACAGGTATTAATAGGCGATCAGGGAATGAGTATGATCTCCAGGATATTCATGGAAAAGGTGAATGGTGAATATCAGGGCGCATCCTTTGCTTTCCGCAGCGGTTTCCGTTCAGGGGTATTGCGTATGGCATGGGCAAAAGATGGTTCCCTTTTTGTAGGCGAAACCAATCGCGGATGGGGCTCTGCCGGTGAGGCCAACGAAGGGCTGGAACGCCTGGTATGGAATAATAAGATCCCCTTTGAAATGAAAGCCGTGCGGGCAATGCCTGATGGCTTCGAAATTGAATTCACCCAGCCGGCTGATCCTAAATCTGCGGAAGACCTGGCTTCTTATTCGGTGGGAAGTTATATCTATAAATACCACCCGGTTTACGGAAGTCCGCCGGTTAATACAGAGAAATGTACGGTTAAGGGAGTGAAATTATCAGCGGATGGCCTGAAAGCGAGAATTATTGTCGATAATCTTCGCAGGTATTATATTCACACGATTAAACTTGACGGCATCCGTGAAAAGGAAAACTATTATTCTCTGGTTCATCCTACCGCATATTATACGCTGAATAATATCCCCCAGGGAGAGAAAATGTCTATGAATGGGGTAAGCACAAAGAACTCTTCAATAGCTGATAACTCAGCTTCAAGCTCATCTACTTCTAAAAGTACCACGGTTAAAACTTCCCTCGCAGTAAAACCATCTGCAGAGCAGGCCATTGATATGAAGGTTAATGGAAAAGCACCAGGTTATTTTGATGTTAAAGGACTTCTAGTTAATTATACCTGTTTATCCTGCCACAATCCTGAAAAGAAACTGATCGGGCCATCCTTTACGGACATTGCTAAACGCAAACACAGCAATGATAAAATAGTGGAGCTGATCCATAATCCGCAACCTCAGAACTGGCCGGAGTATCCAACAGAAATGGCACCAATGCCACAGGTAACAAAAGAAGATGGGCTGAAGATTGCTGCATGGATTAATTCATTAGCTAAATAGTGGAATTTAATAGCATTAGTCTAAAAGAGAACATCCTGCTGAAAGACACAGTTTTTGGCAGAGATCAGCGAAATATATTCGCTGGACTCAAAGGATTTCTT
>CAYHRC010000372.1:0-2962 GCA_964358565.1 uncultured Sphingobacterium sp.
AGCACGTAAATGAGAATTATCCGGAATGTCCTTTATAACACCTGTGATCAGATAGCTTTCAGTGCTGTGTCCACTTGTCATGTTGGTAATAAACTTTCCGACAGGATCATTATCCTGAAAATACTGCCTTTTAAACCTTTCTGTAATAACCAGATTTGTATATCCCTTAATAAACTTGAGTGGGTTTCCTTGCTGAATTTTAAAATCAAATACTTTCCATACAGAAGGCTCTGTTAAAATGGCATTCATCTCTATTCCATCTCCGCTGCTCCCCATTCTCACCCTTCGCTTTGCTACGGATGCCCGGCAATAGTTTTCAACCTCAGGAAATGTATTAGTTAGAGTCGGACCCATGCCTGAGAAAGTCAGTGGAGATTTTTCTTTAGCATTTTTATCATTGTTATTTATACTGATAATGCGATAAATATTGCCGGCGTTTTTCCAATCCTTATCATATGACATATCATCTATAACAACTGTAGCAACTAATAAACAAGCGGTAAGGCCCACTGTAAGCCCAATAATATTAATTGAGGAATATAGTTTGTTCCTGAATATATTGCGGTATGCTGTTTTGATGTAGGTTTTGATCATGATGAGGTGTGAGTTATTAGGTATCAGGTATCAGCCCGATCCTCATTAATTAATTATTTCTCTTTCTTTAATATCTATTTTTCATTGTCAACTGTCAACATTAAAATCCTCTTTATGCACCAAGTATGAGCTGATACCTCATACCTGAGACCTATTGCCTCATTCACTCTTCAAACTCTTCACCGGGTTTTCGATTGCAGCTTTAACAGCTTGAAAGCTAACTGTGATCAGGGCAATCAGGATAGCTAAGACCCCTGCCAATACAAATATCCACCAATCCATACTGATGCGATATGCAAAATCTTGAAGCCAGTTATCCATGAGATAATAGGCTATCGGCGATGCTATTATGAACGATATCACAATCATTTTCATAAACTCCGAACTCAGTAAAACTGCAATTTGAGCAATAGATGCACCTAAAACTTTACGGATACCAATCTCTTTGGTCCTGTGTATGGTCATCAGTGAAATCAAACCTAAAAACCCGAGAGAGCTTATAGTGATAGCGATGCCAGAAGCTATCCATATAAATTTTTGCTGAAGACTTTCTCGTTTATATAATTGGGCGATACGGTCATCAACAAACTGATAGGTAAACAGTTGATCCGGAAAAGCCTGCTCATATTCCCGCTTCAAAAGATT
This sequence comes from uncultured Sphingobacterium sp., assembly GCA_964358565.1. Taxonomy (GTDB): domain Bacteria; phylum Bacteroidota; class Bacteroidia; order Sphingobacteriales; family Sphingobacteriaceae; genus Daejeonella. The sequence goes on from CAYHRC010000372.1 coordinate 1,240, forward strand.
GAGACTTGCTTGCGTATCTGCTCCGCTAAGCTTTACAGCAAGGTTAGTGATCAAAAAATCAAGTTCAAGAAATACAATAGGTTCAATCGGGCTTCGCATGGATTTCAGATTAAAATCATTAGTAACCCCAACAATAATGCCCTCCTGATCACCGGCCATCAGTTTCTTTCCAATCACGTCTTGAGGATTTTTGGGAAGGAGTTGTCTGGCCATCATCTCATTAACCAGGTATTCAGGCTTGGCTGCTGTTGGAGATATTGTCCTTCCATATTTCAACGGAATACTAAATGTTCTGAAATATGCTGAATCACCAATTGAAAAACGTGCAGGGCCAGTTTCCCATTCTGCCCTTGTATCGAACTTGATCGTGGCTCCTCTTCGGGTGTCAACACCGGGCGACTGATAACAAAAACTAAATGATTGAATTCCGGGTATGGAATTTAGCCGCTGACTTAACAGTTGTCTTTGCTGATCAGATATTTTTTCAAAAGGGATCATAACAACCGATTCCCTGTTAAACCCTTTGTCTGTATTCTTCAGATAACGAACCTGCATGATAATAATGATTGTGCCAATGATGAGTACCTGGGCAGCAACATTTTGAATGACAATTAATGACCTGGTACTAAATATGGAAGATGTCTTTTTGTTATTGCTTTTAATAGCCTCAAATATATTCAGCCTGCTCATCACATAGGCCGGGTAAATGCCAGCACACAGAGTCAGAAAAATCAGAAGGAAAAAAGAAAAGAAAATTAGCTTACTATATGATAGAATGCGGATCGGCTCGTCATAAAAAACAAAAGAATTAAGTTGGGGAACTAACAGATTTATAATAATCAGAGAGCAGATAACCGCAATAAGGGATACAAGCAGAGATTCAGAAATAAACTGAAAAAAGATCTGCTTTACCGAACCGCCCAATATTTTACGGGCTCCTATTTCGGCACTTCTTCTTGTTTGCTGGGCAATAACCAGATTAATATAATTTATACCGGCTATAACCAGTATCAGCAATCCGATCAGACTCAAAGTAGTAAGCAGCGATTTGGCAATAGTACCAGCATACCGCATATCGAAATGCATATTTTCAAAAGGCATCAAATAAAAAGTAAACCATTTACTCATATCCTTCCCCATATTCTTATCTATCAGACTCGCCAGTGTTTTCTCGACATCCGTTTTCTGGTTTGCGCTTTTTAACAAAACAAAAGCGTCATGGGTTGACATGCTGTATCCCCAGCTGGTAAAATAATCTTTTCCAATTGCCGGATTCAATCCTGCAAACGAAGAAATGGATAGATAGATCTCACCTTTCATATCGGTATTTGCAGGATCAGCGATTAAACCTATTACCTTAAAACGCTTGCCTGCAATAGAAATCATTTTCCCGGTCGGGCGCTCAGTTCCGAAATACTTTGTGGCAATTTTTTGGGTCAGCACAACATTACCCGGCTGACTAAGCAATAAAGGGTTACCTTCCAGCCAGGTGTAGCTGAAAATATCAAACCAATCCGCATCTGTAAATGTCATATTGCCCTCTTCTCTGAATCTCCGGCTACGATTACCATTCACATCAATCACGAAACTCTGCCGGTTAATTGACACTACCGCCTTCTCAACTTGAGGGAAATCTGTTTTTAATGCCCTTAGCATCGCTATTGAGGATCCCTTGTCATATTCAGTCTTGTCAAGTCGTACTTCGCTGACCAACCTGAACAAC
>CAYHRC010000373.1:0-2953 GCA_964358565.1 uncultured Sphingobacterium sp.
TACGATCTGATCCTGTCTGGCTGGCGGCAGAGTTTTGGTAGCAATTACGACTGCCGGGTCGACTGTTATTTTAAAGTTTTTAGTTGGAAGAAAATTCTCCTTTGATCCATCCTGGTAAGTAGCTTTATCAGCGTCATTTTCGGACGTAAGGATGTCGAATAAATTTTTTAATTCCACAGCGCCTTTCACCTGATAATCCTGGTAACCCAATACATCACGAACTCCCTGTACAAATTTTTCATCAGGCATTGTTATCGGTAATGCATCGGCCTCATTAACCTTCTTTTTCATTTGGCGGATATACCAGTCGGTTCCGAGTAGGCTCAGATTTACAACCCTTACATCGGGCCTTACATTTTCTACTTCCTGGGCATACCAAAGCGGATAAGTATCATTATCGCCATATGTAAACAAAATAGCATTAGGAGCACATGATTCAAGATAATCGATCGCCATGTCACGTGCGGTGAATTTACTTGAGCGATCGTGATCATCCCATCCATCCCTGGCCATTAAAACAGGCGCAGCAAGTAAACCAATGATCGTAGCTAGAATCGCTGCTTTGGCTCCCTTGATCCTGGTACGGATGAATTCTGCAATGCCAGCGACTCCTAATCCTATCCAGATCGCAAAAGCATAGAAGGAACCTGTATATGCATAATCACGCTCTCTGGGCTGTAAAGGGTTTTGATTCAGGTACAGTACTATCGCTAAGCCGGTAAAGAAAAATAGCAAACCCACAATGCCAGCATCTTTTTGATTTCGCTTGAAATGCCAGAAAGCTCCTATAAGTCCCAGGATAAAAGGCAGGAAATAGAAGCGGTTATAGCCATTATTAGTAAGCTGGCTTTCAGGCAGGTCATACTGGCCGCCAAGCAGCATATTATCAATGAATTTAATGCCGGATAACCAATTTCCATGAATATAATCACCATGTCCCTGCTCATCATTCTGTCTTCCAATAAAGTTCCATGCAAAATAACGGGTGTACATAAAGCTGGTCTGATAGCTGATCAGAAAGCCGAGATTATCCAGGAATGTAGGGGATTTAGTTTCCGACATACCCATCCAGTCGCGATAAAATTGCACATGCTGCGGATCGTCGCTGTACATTCTTGGCAGGATGGTATTTCTGTCATATACTCTTTCGTATTTTTGACCTGCAGACTCATACTTTTCTTTCCCCTTACGATAAATCACATCGCCTTTTTTGCTGTCAACCGGCTTTGAGTCAAAGTATTGCCCGTATAATAGCGGTCGGTCGCCATATTGCTCACGGTTTACATAACTTAATAAGGAGAACGCATTATCAGGAGCGCTGTTATTTAATGTGGGTTCCGCCTTTGTTCGGATTACGATCATGGCAAAAGAACCATAACCAAAAATGATAAATACGATGGAGATCAGGGCCAGATTTAATACTCTGCGTTTTTCGCGGATCTTAAGAATATACTCCAGAGCGGCAAGGATGATGGCTGCGACGATGAGCCCGGATAGGCCACCCCCAATGGTCATGAGGGCTACAAATGAGCTTACAGCTATTAATAAATGAGATTGCTTGCCATTTAATGAATATAGAATGCCCGAGCTAAGTGATATAATAATCAATATTATAAAGAAGGCTACTCCGCTTCCAAAATCCAGGCCAAGTGTATTGACAAAGAACAGGTCAGAATAGGCCGCGAATTTTATTGTGTATTGAACAATGCCATATTGAATAAATGCCAGGATGATTATGCCTGCCAGTAATGTAATCAGAGTGCCGGATGAGGTCCTTGTGCTTGATCTTCTGAAGTAATATACCAGGGCAATAGCGGGAATTGCCAGGAGGTTCAAAAGGTGTACGCCAATCGAAAGTCCCATAATGTAGGCAATAAATATCAGCCACCTATCGGCGTAAGGCTCATCAGCATGCAGATCCCATTTTAAAATTGCCCAGAATACGATGGCTGTACAAAGTGATGAAAGGGCATAAACCTCCGTTTCAACAGCAGAGAACCAAAATGAATCCGAAAATGTGAAAGCTAGTGCTCCTACCAGACCTGAGCCCATGATGGTAAAAAGCTCTGTTCTTGAAAGATTCTCGCCCTTCTTCCAGATCACTTTTCTTGCTAAAGCAGTAATTGTCCAGAACAGAAACAGGATTGTTGCCGCACTTGCCGTCGCAGAGCACATATTTATCCAATAGGCAACTCTGCTTGTATTTCCCCCTGCAAGGAGTGAAAATACTTTGCCAAGCATGAGGAACAGAGGTGCGCCCGGCTGATGAACGACCTGTAATTTATAGGCGGAGGCAATAAACTCACCTGAATCCCAAAAGCTGGTGGAAGGTTCGAGAGTGAGCGTATACACGATTAAGGCTGTTAGAAAACTTAGCCATCCCAATAAATTATTGGTTCTGTTATAGTTCATAGATTTTAAGTTCAAAAATATTGCTGCCGAAATTAGTGAATTTATTATTATTTGATGTAGAAACAAGATATCCTTTAACACTAATTAACAGGATATAGAGCCCTGAACACGAAATGACAATAATTTCATTTTGATTTGCACTTTAAACTATATCCCACTATATTTGCATTCCATTTCAAAAGGAGCTTCTTTTTGATTTTGATTGCCCGATAGTATAATGGTAGTACAACTGTTTTTGGTGCAGTTTGTCTAGGTTCGAATCCTGGTCGGGCAACCATGAAAATTCCGGGTTTCGGAATTACATATAGTTAAGATTGCTTTGCAATTATAGAATATCAGTTTCTTTGTAAGTATTAATCCGAAATCTCGATTTCGACATCCGCGAAACAAAATGCCCCTCTCATTTAATCCAGTTAAGTTGTTTGCCGGTTCAGGAACTATTGGTCTGGCAACAAAAATTGCGGAAGCCTACGGAAAAGAACTTGGTGACATAACACTTTCGAGATTCAGTGATGGTGAATTTCAGCCTCATTTTAATGAA
>CAYHRC010000374.1:0-2952 GCA_964358565.1 uncultured Sphingobacterium sp.
GATTTTTCATAAAAGTTATGAAATTCGCAATTTCCTCATCTCTGCCTTCCAGACCTAGCTTTGTCTTTTCTCCCAGCGAGGGAGGACCTTCAACTGTATTATAGTTGAGACCTACTTTTTTCCATGCTTCCCGTACTCCCATGATAGCATTGTACTCCCATGGCTTTGTATCAGTTAATCCTGTCAGCCGCATATCAATTCCCGCTATTGCGCCGAGTGCACCCATCTGCTTAGCAAGTTCGATAAGCTGCTTATTGGCTTCCATTCCAGAGAAATAAGCGTTACTCATTTCCATGCCGGCATCTTTCACCATAGAGCCGAGTTCAATGTTTGCATTGTGAACAAGTGGCTCAGAAAGAGATGTATTTATGCCACAAATGGTCAGCGCAGCTGCAAGCGATGAAGATTTCTTAATAAAGTTCCTGCGGTTATCTTTCATTGTAAAATCTGATTAATAAAAGCACAGGAAATACCTGTGCTTTTTATATCATTAACTGTAGGTTCTGTCGTGTGAGCGCCTGTCGTTCCACTCAGTTGTAGGAGCAAAATAGCTTTTATCCTTAGGGTTTAAATGCTTTTTTAACTCTTCCTCGTTTAACTCAATTCCTAATCCGGGAGCATTAAGCGGTACAGTTGCATAACCTTTTTCTATCAGTTTCCTGCCATCTGTAGTTTTCACTAAACTTTCCCACCATGGTACATCTACTGAATGATGCTCCAAGGCAAGGAAATTCTGGGTGGCTGCTGCACAATGAACACAAGCCATAAATGAGACAGGTGTTCCTGCCTGATGCATTGCCATAGCAACACCAAACTCTTCTGCATAATCACCGATTCGTTTTGTCTCAAGAAGACCACCGGAAGAAGCCAGATCAGGATGAATAATATCTACAGCTCTGGCATGAATAAGTTGCTTAAAGTTATCTAAGAGGTAAATGTCCTCGCCGGTAAGTGTTGGCGTCTCCAAAGCGTCGGTGATAGTTTTCCACTGTGCAGTATATTGCCAGGGCACCATATCTTCAAACCATGCAAGTCTGTATTTTTCTAATGCCTTCCCTAAGCGGATGTTGTTATTTACATCGAAATGGCCATAATGATCTGTGGAAATGGGAATTTCATAACCAACCATATTACGAACGTTCTCTACAATCTGAGATAGTTCCTCCAGACCTTTTTCAGTGATCTGCACCTGTGTAAAGGGATGCATCGTATTTCCGTATGACATATAATTACTTTGATCGCCCCATTGTGACAGATCTCCGTTTGCATTCTCCCAGAACTTGGAATTCACAACGGTTCCGGCTTTTCCTTTTAGTTCACCTACAGAAACGTCCATCTTCAGCCATGTATATCCCTGATCATTAATACGATATTTTATCCGTTTCTCCTGTTCTGCGGGAGAACTGGATTCCGGGGTATCAGCATACAGCCTTATCTTATCACGGTACCTTCCTCCCAAAAGCTGCCATGCCGGAACATCGTAAGCCTTGCCGCAAAGATCCCACATGGCCATTTCAACAGCACATACACCTCCCGCCTGCCGGGATGGTCCGCCGAACTGCTTAATACTCTTAAAGATCATTTCCACATTGCAGGGGTTCATTCCAAGGATCCGGCTTTTCAGCATTAATGCGTACCGGGCATCTGCAGCATCCCTTACCTCACCCAAACCATAGATCCCCTGGTTCGTATCTATACGGATAATAGCAGTGCCACCCATCACATTTGTAAGGCAATAGCGCATATCTGTGATCTTCAAATCAGAAGGGTTTGAGGATCGTTTTACATTTGAGGTGGTCTGAGCTAAAGTATCTCCAATAGACAGACCCATCAGGCCCCCCAATGTCATACCGCCCAATGCAGTTTTTTTAAGGAATTCCCGGCGATTATTTGCTGTAGAAGGATCGTTCATCTCAGCTTGTCTTGCCAGAGCATAGGCTTTTTCTTCCTCTTTGCTTTTTTCGATCAGTTGCTGTAAAGTATTTTTCATCAGAATATAGTTTGTTTTTTTAAGGTTATGAAGCTATCATGAGCATATTCATTACTGTTTGTGAGCGGAATGCTCATGATGGTTTCATATTTAATTAATAAAAATTAAGTTAAAGGGTTTCTATTCGCTGTGCTTTGACAAAAAACTGTTAGAAAAGAAAATGAGAAGTACTAGTAATTTTTTGTTCATAGTTTAAAATAATAGATAGGTGTTAAACTAAAATTATGATTTTCCAGTAAATACTTTTAGAACCCGATCTTTCGGAAAAAACTTCCAGATCGTTAAACGTACTTTCATCAATTTCAAACTTCAAATGATGCATAATTTCCAGAACCCTGGTTCTAAGATATAAAAATATATCAGCTGAAGCAGGCAATTACAGGCCATTTCGGAACCATTTATTCCAGTTATAAGTACTTTCTTAGTCTTTGGCACGTTTTTTCCTATATAGCTTATAGCAGACGCACATGGATGCAGAGCCTTAAAGAAAAAATTTATGAGAAACCTATTAATCATGTTTGCATTTGCTGCAATAGTTGCAGGATGTAATAGTAACGCAAATGAGAGTGCTAAAGTAAACCAGGACTCGATCAGAATGATTCAGGATAGATTAAAATTGGATAGTTTTAAAAGAGTAGAAGCTGCTGAACAACAGAAATTAGCTGCCGAAGCCGCCGCCACTTCCGCTGTTGCACGTGAAAGATCAGCAAGATCACACAGCACATCTTATTCCAGCGGAAGAAGCCAGACTTATTCTGGAAGTAATTCAAATGGAACATATACTCCCGCTCAGCCTGCAAAGAAAAAAGGCTGGAGCTCAGCTGCTAAAGGAGCAGTGATCGGTGGAGTTGTGGGTGCTGGTACCGGTGTACTTATTGATAAAAAAGATGGCAGAGGTGATGTAATTGGCGGAGGTGTAGGAGACGGACCAGGTTATGTGATTGGTCGTCAGAGATATAATA
>CAYHRC010000375.1:0-2943 GCA_964358565.1 uncultured Sphingobacterium sp.
ATTGGCAGGTCAGAATGATTTCAGGAAAATTTTTGGGTCCAAATGGAGGAACTACAGCCAATGCGATAAAAGCAGTCGATTATATGACATTTTTAAAAGCTCGTTTGAATATTGTTGCAACTAATAATTCATGGGGCGGCGGCGGTTTTTCCCAGTTTTTAAAAGATGCAATCGATCGCGCAGGAAATAATAATATTCTATTTATTGCAGCTGCCGGCAACAGTTCTCTCAATATTGATGTTTCTCCAAGCTATCCGGCTTCGTATACAAGCAGCAATGTTATAGCAGTCGCTGCGCTTACTTCAAGTGGAGGATTAGCCAGTTATTCCAATTTTGGTGCTACCTCAGTTGATATAGGCGCACCTGGCTCAGGAATTTATTCAACCTTACCGGGTAAAAAAAGCAATTCATCGTCTTACGGGTCTTATAGCGGTACTTCTATGGCGACTCCGCATGTAAGCGGTGCTGCTGCCTTATATGCTTCTACTCATACTTCCGCTTCCGCTGCTGATATTAAGGCAGCAATCCTAAGTAATGCAAAAGCTACCTCATCATTATCAGGTAAAACTGTTACCGGTGGCAGATTAAATGTCAGTACATTTTAACATTGTTTATAACTGATTGAATAAAAAACCGGTAAATAGCCGGTTTTTTCCTTTTATACCCTTGGCAAAAATGTTAAAAGGCTTCCTACGCCTTCATAAATTTAATTGCACATTCTGACTGATAAGCTGGCTAACTAATTCATCCGTGCAATATATTGGACAGCTCTGTTTTGTCAATAAACCTGGTAAAAGATCAAAATTAAAACGCTGTTGCGTATTAGCACATTTATCCATTAACTTTATGCCCATGAAGATAGCCTTATTCCCCGGATCCTTTGATCCGGTAACCAAAGCACATGTTGATATCCTGAAGCGTTCCCTACCCTTATTTGATAAAGTAGTTATTGGTATAGGTTTAAACAGTACAAAGCCTGCCTATTTGAGTCTTGAAACCAGGCAAAATATGTTAAGAGCAGTCTTTGCCAACAATCCAAAGGTAGAAGTTGCTAGTTATGAAGGTCTTACCGTTGAATTTTGTAAAAAGATCAAGGCTAATTATATGATCAGAGGGATCCGTACGGTATCAGATTTTGAATATGAAAAAGCTATCGCACAAATGAATCATGCACTTGTGCCCGAGATTGAAAGTATCTTCATTGTGAGCAAGCCCGGTTATTCATCGATAAGCTCGACCATTGTTCGGGATATCTTAAGAAATCATGGCGATGTAAGGCAGTTCATCCCAAAAGAGGCATTTGAACTACTCTGATCAATCAGTAATCCACTACATTTATTAAATCACGTATCAGGGGATAGGTATTTTCCCTGACCAGCATAAAGTCGCCCGGTGCAAGCCAGCGGGCATCTGTAATCCCCTCTTCTGCCTGCGGTTTCAGCTCCGGCTGATTATCGGCTCTCATCCAGTACCATGAAGTCTTTTTAATTACCGGTGCCCCATCCATTTCATAAACATGATAGGTTGTACAGATCTTTTCGCCGCTGCTGTTTATGACGATCCCGCATTCTTCCTGAACCTCGCGTACAGCGGCCCGCCTTGCTTTCTCTGCTTTATCCAATTTTCCTTTAGGCAGATCCCACTTCCCATTCCTGAATATAAACAAATACTTATTTTCTTCGTTACTTACCAAACCGCCAGCTGCTTTGATAAGCTTCATTGATTTTCTGATCCCTTTAAAAATCGACTTAAAATCGGGAGACAAAAGCAAAAAGGTCTTAGGTGTACTCTGCAGTTTAACACTCTCATAAAACCTGGAAAATTTAAAATCGTTTGACTTAACTTCCTGGTACTCTTGAAGATCAGGCGGTAGCGAGTCGGTAATGATTAGAGCTGTTTCGTTGATATATATTTTATAAATTTGTGCCATGACTAACAAAAGTGAGATTGAACAAAAAGTAGCTGAATTTTTGTTACAAATTAAAGCAATTAAATTACAACCAAATAATCCGTTTACTTGGGCTTCCGGATGGAAATCACCCATTTATTGCGATAACCGCATAACGCTTTCACATCCATCTATCCGCACATATATACGTCAGAAACTTACCTCTCTGGTGCAGGAAGAGTTTGGATCGGTATCTATTGTCGCTGGGGTTGCAACAGCTGGAATTCCACAGGGAGTTTTAGTAGCTCAGGAATTAGGCCTGCCTTTTATCTATGTCAGATCTAAGGCCAAAGAACATGGAACCGGCAGCCTGATCGAAGGAGAATTTTCACCTGGTCAGCGTGTAGTTGTTGTTGAAGATCTGATCTCCACAGGTAAAAGTAGTTTACAGGCAGTTAATGCACTTAGAGAGGCAGGCTGTGAGGTAGCCGGATTGGTTGCAATATTTAATTACGGCTTTGATGCAGCGGAAGAAAATTTTAAGCAGGCCAAATGCCGTTTTGTCACTCTTTCTAATTACAACGCTTTAATTGAATATGCTGCAAAACACAACTACGTTTCAGCGGCTGATCTAAAATTATTAGTTAAATGGAGGGAAGATCCGGAAGGCTGGATAAATACAATTTAAAGAAAAGCAAATGACTATAATTGAGAGCCAAGTGTCCATAGATAAGCCGGTCAGTGAAGTTTATGCTTTCCTTGCCGACCTGAATAACCATCAGCAGTTGATGCCTGAAAATATTTATAACTGGTCATCCACAGAAGATGAGGCAAGGTTCACGATTCAAAACATGGCCAAACTGGCCCTGAAGGTTTCCTCAAGGACAAAGGACAAAGAAATAACAGCCATCCCTTCTGAAGAGGCGCCTTTTGATATAGAATTAAAGTGGTTCCTCACTGATCAGGGAGATGATAAGACTCAGGCGGTATATACAATCGCTGCTGAACTTAACATGATGATGAAAATGCTGGCTGCAGGGCCATTGCAAAAACTT
>CAYHRC010000376.1:0-2900 GCA_964358565.1 uncultured Sphingobacterium sp.
TTTGGTTACCCCCGCCACTTGCTCCTGTTGCGCCGATGTTTTTAGGGTCAACATAAGGAAGTGAGCTAAGCAAATCCACTCCACGCATATTGTCAGAGATCTGAATCCCTGTCAAAGATTCTCCGATATTCAGAAGAGAAGCCCCCAGGTTGGCTCCATGATATTCAAATATACCATGTACTGAAGTTCTTTCTCCTGCTCCCCATGGGTCAATAGTCAGACATACATAACCATTAAGAGCCAGGCTATGCCCAACTGGCTGCGGGCCATCCATATCACTTTTGCCTTTCCTCCAATGGCCAAGCATATTGATTACAGCAGGAAATGGCCCTTTGCCATCAGGTATATATAGATTCGCTGTTGCATAAACCCCCGGGCGTGTTTGAAAGGCAATATTCTTAATCACATACCCTTTCATTTGAATTGAAGCCGTTTCCTTCATATCTAAAGGAAGGTCAGGGTTTATGATAAGTCCGGTCTTCTGTATAATGTTTTTTCTAAGCCTTGCCCGGTATATCTCCCATTCTTTAACGTTATCGGGTAATTGATGAGAGCCGAATTGTAAGACCGCCTGGCTCCTTAGCCTGCTTTCAAGCAGATCTGCATGATTTTTAGTCAAAACAGAGGGCAGACTGTCTGAAATTAAATTGCTGTTGTTTGAAGAATCCGTAGTACTAAGTCTCTTGATTGGTGCAGCATAAGCATTTATTATAGAAAATAATATGCAAAATAATATCAATCCATTCACATGATGAATTTTGGTTAATATTGATTTAGACGGCCACGCTGTTATTTTCATCAGAATATAATTGTTTTTTTAAGGTTATGAAGCTATCATGAGCATATTCATTACTGTTTGTGAGCGGAATGCTCATGATGGTTTCATTTGAATATTGTTTTTTAAGTCCCGCATGTGCGGGATTGCATGAGCTTATAATTGCGGATTGGTACTTTGAGCGGAAAGCTACATACAATTTCATCTGGATAAAGCGAATTAGCTGAATAAAAATGTGATAACGTTACCGATAACGTTACCGCATTTTTATTAAGTAGCTGATCAGATATGTATTATCTTGTTGCTTAATATATGTACTAAAGGAAGGTTTAATTTAAGATTTCAGTGCTATCCTTAATATTTAAAAATGACTACCATTATATCAAAGAATCAAACTGAAACAGGGGAAGGTTCAGCTACGCAAATTTATCCCTTAAACACATCCAGTCCGGCTGTTATTGCTTTAGAGAAGCCAAAACGGCTGATCTCGATTGATTCCCTTCGTGGATTTGATATGCTTCTGATTTCTGGCGGGGGCACCTTTCTCGTTTTGTTAGAAAATAAAACTGGTTTGGCCTGGGTTGATTGGTTAGGTATGCAATTGCAACACCCTGCATGGAACGGCTTTACTTTTTACGACTTTATTTTTCCGCTTTTCCTCTTTATTGCAGGAGTATCACTCCCTTTTTCTCTAAACAGAGGATTAGAATCTGGCTTAACTAAAGCTGATTTATATCGAAAAGCTTTTTGGCGAATGGTCATACTTATCCTCTTAGGTATCCTGGATAAAAACCACCCCGTTAAGTTTTTCGAACCCGATCAGATCCGGGTAGCAAGTGTACTGGGGAGAATTGGAATCGCCGGATTTATAACGACTCTCCTTTATTTGAATTTTTCCTGGCAAAAACGACTGCTTTGGGTAGCCGGAATTTTACTGTTTTATTATGCAGCCCTTTTCCTGATTCCCGTGCCCGGATTCGGCGCCGGCGATCTTTCTATTGAAGGCAACCTGGTAGGTTGGTTTGACAGAAATTTTCTGCCTGGCAGGCTGCTCCAAAAAATCTACGATGAAAATGGCTTATTAACACAACTACCCGCACTTTGCCTTACCGTATTAGGAGCAATGGCTGGTGATATTTTGAGGAATGATTGGAAAGAAAGCAGAAAACTTCAGCTCCTTATGCTGGCAGGGCTTACAGGAATAGGCTTAGGCCTGATATGGGGAATGCATTTCCCTATAAACAAACATCTTTGGACAAGTTCATTTATTCTGCTTACCGGAGGAATGGCCTTTATCTTTCTAAGCTTCTTTTACTTTATTATTGATATAATGAAATACCAGAAATGGGCTTTCTTTTTCCAGGTGATCGGCATGAATTCACTTACTATTTACCTGGCATACCATTTTATTGATTTCTATCAAACCTCGGATATACTATTTTCCGGCCTTTACTCTCCTGCCCCCGAGCAATGGCATAAAGCATTTGAAGCGCTGGGAGCCCTGGCATTAGTCTGGTCATTAATGTATTTTCTGTATAGAAAGAAAATATTTATTAAGATTTAATACAACAAGGAGCAAAGATAAAAGAGTAAGGGTTGACAGAATCATTTAAGAATTGAGTAATCAAAATGAATTCCTCGATTTCGAACAACTAACAACTAACAAAAACTCAAATGACAAAAAATTTATTATTTACAGCATCTCTGCTCTTTTGTTTATTTATATCATGGTCTGCTTATAGCAAAGATCCTGAAAGATATTTCTATCAGATAAAAGTTTATCATTTTAAAAGTAAGGCCCAGGAAGAACGGATAGATAAATTTTTACAGGATGCTTATTTGCCGGCAATGCATCGGGCAGGAATTAAGCATCTGGGGGTGTTCAAGCCAATAAGTCAGGATACAAGCGATCAAACAATTTACCTTTTTATTCCATTTAGAAAATTGGAACAGTTTCACAATTCAAACAGAGTGCTGGAGAATGATAAACAGTATCAGGAAAATGGGAAAGATTATTTAAATGCTCTCTATAACAATGCACCCTATACCCGTATTGAATCGATCTTGTTGAAGGCATTTAGCGGCATGCCTGAAGCAGCCGTTCCCAATCTGACAGGACCGAAGA
>CAYHRC010000377.1:0-2899 GCA_964358565.1 uncultured Sphingobacterium sp.
TTTCTTATTATCCTGGATTTTAGGCGCCATACTGTCCTCCGCCGGCGGAGGTGCCGAAGGCGGAGGTGGCTTTTTCAGTATCCGCTTGCTGGGATGCCAGATCCTTTAAATTGGGGCAAAACCACCCTCTTTGATTCTCCCGCCAGCGGGAGACAGCAGGACGCATAGGCCCTGGCACAAGTCCAAAGGTTATTCCAGTGACAAATATTACTGATTTTGACACGGTCAATTTAAAAGCCGACAAAAATCAAGGCAGAACCCTGCCTCGCCGGCAGGCAGGGAAGCTTCCCCAGCCAAGGGCAAAACTCCCAGTCATCCGAGCGCGCGGATATCCTACTAAAACATAAAATTTTGTTTTTAAATGGAATTCTGCTGGACCCGTGCCTGAGCCTATGCGCCATGCCTTTCCCCCATTAGCTGTAAAACAAAAAGCAAAATGACAGCCTGCGGGTGGCAAAGGCATTGCTGGTGAATAACAAATTGCCTGCCCGGCCTTTAGGTTTGAGAGGAGGATCTTTAGCCATACTGTCCTCCGCCGGTCCGAAGGACTCCCTGGGAGCGGAGGTGCCGAAGGCGGAGATGGTTTTTTCTACGCTCTCAAAGCTTAAAACAATTGCTGCTTGCGCTCCGAAAAAAATGTCTTGCTTTCAAGCAGCCTGACCAGATTTGATCTATAAGTCCGGCCGATAGGGATAACCTTCTGATCAGACATCACAACATTATTAGTATCTAAGCTTTGGATCTTTTTTATATTAATAAGCATTGATTTGTGTACCCTGACAAAGTTTTCCATTGTAAGTTTAAACTCCAGTTCTTTCATGGTCAGGTAAGTAATATGGTGTCCCTTTGATGTGTAAAGCTTTACATAATTATGCAAACTCTCCGCATATATCAACTCATCACAATTAATATTGATCAATTGGCCTTTATAATGCCCGCGGATAAAAAAGAATCCATCTTTACGGGCATCTTTATATTCACTCCTGAGCCTGTTCTGAACCTTTGCTACGGATTGCAGAAACCTTTTGTATGACACCGGCTTTAACAGATAATCAACGGCCGCTTCTTCAAATGCTTTAATCGCATATTGCGGATATGAGGTGATAAATATAACCGAGGTATGGTTATTGATCATGCCAGCCAGCTCCAACCCGTTTATTTCAGGCATATCAATATCCAGGAAGGTAATATCTGGTTTAATTGGGCCGGATAAAACTTCAATCACGTCTTTCGAATTTGTGCTGGCCTTTAAGAGGTGCAAGCCTTCGGTATGATTTATATAATCAGAAATAATATTAACTGAAGCAAGTTCATCGTCAACAACATAGCAATTCAGCATATCCTTTAGTTTAGGTTAATAGTTAATTTAAGTGTGTATTTACTTCTATGCATCCCATGTTCTAATATATGTGAATTTGGGTAGGCCAGTTTCAGTCGTCTTTCCATGTTTACGAGACCTATGCCATGCCCACTTTGGTGGCTCTGTTTAATTTTATTCGTTGAAAGAATCGTGAGATGTCCCCTACGATTTGTCATACGGAGAAGTGCACGCCTCCCGGGTTTGGATAGATCTCCATGCTGTAAAATATTTTCGACAATAGTGGCGAGGATCAGTGGTATGATCTTCAACTGTAAGCCAGATGGTAATCCTTTTTTGATCAACACTATATGTGAAGGAAGCCGCATGCAGTGTAAGGAAATATAATGTTCAATATATTCAAGTTCATCAATAAGATATACTTTCTCATCACTATTAAGGCCTGTTAAACTAAAACGCATGAGCTCCGAAAGTGATAAGATATGATCAGCAACCGGTTTATCGATTTTTCTGACTTCATTGTAAATAAAATTCAGTGTATTAAAGAGCATATGCGGATTAATCTGCGATTTTAAGAGGTCAATTTCTGCCTTCATCATATCTCCCCGGAGCTTTTCCTTTTCCTTTTCTGCGAAAGCGCCGGCATACTGCATTTTGTGAATTCTTTTTGTCTTTTTGAAAAATTCCAGTATAAGCCAGTAACCGGTACTCGCTCCCAGAATTAATATCCCTCTGTAAATATTTGAATATACAAAAACGGATCCCGAGGCTGACCAGGAAGAATTGATATCCAGATCTTTAAGCAAAAGATGGATTAGTATATTCATACAAAACAAAACGAGCAATTCCAGCAGGACCTTTACAGTTAAAATGACCCATTTCATGCGTTTTGCATTTCCAGCTGGAATTAATACCCTGTAGCAATGGAAATAGAAGAGCCCTATATAAAGTGAATAATGGAGCAGGTAGTCAATGAAGTGGGCAAATTTACCAGAGATAGCTCCTGCTAATGTAATCTCATAAATAATATATAAACCCCAAACCAGGATATGCACCAAAATGCTTAATCCTGGTGTTTTTCTAATACACTTAGCATGTAAAACCGGCATAATACCTTATTAAATCCGCAGTTCGGGTAATAAATTGTCCTTGAGCTAATAAGAGCGGTAATTTAGTTTAAAAGATGAAATCATGAAAGTACAAAAAAAAACAAAAGTCAGGAAGCGCAAATGCTTCACCTATTCAAGGAGTATGGGTACGAATAAGATCTTCACAGACCCTACCACAGTAATCACTACCACAGTAACCGGCATCGGTTCCTGACAAGAAAGCTCCCTTGCCGGAGCTTTTTTATTTATTCAGCTAGATATATTTTGAATATTTAATTTTTATCTGCCCCCAACAGATATTAGCTGCAGAAACTATACTAAATGGTGAAGCTTGTTTATTTTTTTTCTGTTTTAAAAAAAAATTAGCCATGTCACCAATCATATCAAATTGGATATTATAATTATTTTGCAATCAAGGTTTTACCATTCAGTTTTTATCTGACTGTTAGCCCCAAACTCAGTCATGAATGCT
>CAYHRC010000378.1:0-2896 GCA_964358565.1 uncultured Sphingobacterium sp.
TATCTGCAAGGAGATGACCTGTACTACGGCCGCGGGCGGGATTGGACAAAAGACCTTGCTGGCGCGGGCGATGCGGGCGCTTTTGCCAAGTCTCCGCGGGTTCCTATGTCCATGCTGGAAGGGGCGGAGAGAAAAACCCATTTCCGCGATCGGTCATTTCGGGTTTGTTCGTGTTTTATCTACACTAAACATAGTGTAAAAAAAACACTTTGTCAAGAAGAAAAAAGTATCTTCTCAAACCTTCCTCTATGTTTATATTTTCTGAAAGGATAAACCTCCAATAATGCTTAAAGATAAAATCAGCCTTTTGGCGAATGAGTTCCACAGTGATGTGGTTGCAAACCGTCGCCACTTGCATGCAAACCCCGAACTTTCTTTTCATGAATATCAGACCTCTGCTTATGTTGCTGCCAGGCTTGATGAATTAGGGATCAGCTATCAGAAGATGGCAAATACAGGACTGGTGGCCCTCATTAAAGGGTCAAAACCCTCTGATGCCGTTGTAGCTTTACGGGCGGATATGGATGCATTGCCTATTGTTGAAGCTAATGATGTGCCTTACAAGTCGAAAAATGAAGGGGTAATGCATGCATGTGGACATGACGTTCATACCTCATCCTTACTGGGAACTGCAAAGATCCTCACTGAATTGAAGGATGAATTTGCTGGTACAGTTAAGCTGATCTTCCAGCCTGCTGAGGAGAAATTACCAGGGGGTGCCAGTCTGATGATCCGCGACGGCGTACTTGAAAATCCAAAACCTCAGGCCGTTATCGGTCAGCATGTGATGCCTCTCATCGAATCCGGTAAAGTGGGCTTTCGGGCAGGCAAATACATGGCTTCAACCGATGAGATTTATGTCACTGTTCATGGAAAAGGCGGACATGGCGCACAGCCTCAGCAAAACATTGATCCCGTGCTTATCACTTCCCATATCATCATTGCATTGCAGCAGATCGTAAGCCGTGTAGCTGATCCGAAAATGCCTACCGTGTTATCATTTGGAAAAGTTATCGCAAACGGGGCAACCAATGTTATTCCAAATGAGGTGTACCTGGAAGGAACCTTCAGAACAATGGATGAAGAATGGCGTGGGAAGGCACATGAGAAAATGAAAAAGATGGCTGAGGGCATTGCCGAAGCAATGGGTGGAAGCTGTGATTTTAATATTGTTCGCGGATATCCTTTCCTGATCAATGAGGAGAAACTAACTGCTCAGGTTCGTGGCTTTGCTGAAGACTATTTAGGCAAGGAGAACGTTCTTGATCTGGACATCTGGATGGCCGCAGAAGATTTTGCGTATTATTCGCAGGTTTCTGACGCATGTTTTTACAGGCTCGGTACAGGTAATGAGGAACGTGGCATAACGTCATCTGTGCATACTCCAACCTTTGATGTGGACGAAGATTCGCTAAAGCTAAGTACTGGTTTGATGACCTATATAGCGCTGAAGCAACTAGGTAATTAAAATAAAAATATTCTGCAGGACCTGGTGACTTGCAGAAGAATAATATGAAACCTGCATGAGCTTGCCGCTCTCAAACCGAAATGAGAAAAGCTCATGCAAGCTTCATTGCCGATAAAAAGCAAATTATTCTCTGATGAAAAAAATTAGTCTGTTTCTGAGTTTACTATTGATGTGGGGCATTAGTTTCGCTCAGCAGATCCCGCGCTTTAATCCTGACACAGTTTTAACTGTAACTATTGATTCAGCGATAACTATTACATCAACCCGCCTTACTGCTGAGTCGTTCATCAATGAGATAATCAATGATACGAGCTTTTATGCTGCCTTTCGCAACATGAAGAAATACACCTTCACTGCGGAGAACCGGATTTTTACATACGATAATAAGAATACAGTAGAAGGAAAGATTTACCGCAGGATCTATCATAATAATAACGGCCCCTATAAAATGCAGTTCCTCGAGAAGCGCGATGAGGGGAAAATATATAAAAAGAATGGCAAGTATTCTTTGTATACCGTGGAGATGTTTGATTACATTTTTATGAATGCATATAATTCAGACTTTACTCCTTCTGCCCCGATAAGTGACGCTAAAGGAGAAAGCAACGAATCATATAAGGATAAACTAAAGACCCTTCTTTTCAGTCCGGGAAGGCCGATCAGGGGTGTTCCCTTCATCAGTAATAAAACAGAGTTATTTACGCCCAATATGAGGCAGTATTATGATTATTCATTCTACAGGGGTACATATCTGGATTCTATCCCTGTTTACCGGTTTAAAGTGGCAATGAAACCGGGTCTTTCAAACTGGACTAAGGACGGGCTGATGATCAAGGAACTCACAACGATCTTTGATATGCGCAACTTCCAGATCCTGGGACGATATGTTGATATGAAATATGATAATCTGGCCTTCGATTTCAATGTGCAGATGAATATTGAACTTGGGTATTTCGGCGAGGATCGAATCCTGCTTCCTACCAAGGTTACTTATCAGGGCAATTGGGATATTCCTTTTAAAAAGGAAGAGCGGGCAAGCTTTCTTATACTTCATAAGGGCTACAGCATGGGGAGTGGTGAGCAAATTAGTAAATGAAAATTAGCAAATTAGCAAATTAGCAAATGAGCAAATTTGCAAATGAGCAAATTCATGTTTAAACGGTAAGAATCAACACAAAACTTACTCAAATTCAGGAAGCTAGTTTTTACATTCGTGAACACAAATAGATTCATTAGTTTTAAATCCCAGGCTTAAAAAATTGGTAATTATTCAGTACCAGTCTTAGCGGTTAAAGAAAGAACCATATTTTTTCTGATCCTGTACCGCTTTTCTGCAGGATCCTTAATGCTGTATAATGATCTGTTTCCTGGATACCTCTTTTCCTTTACTGATGTGTAAATAATAAGTCCCGTTGGGCACCTCTGTAA
>CAYHRC010000379.1:0-2881 GCA_964358565.1 uncultured Sphingobacterium sp.
ATTATCACAGAATCTCTTGAACGCCGCTGAAAACATTAGAACAATGTGAAAAATAAGCTCATGCAATCCCGCACATGCGGGACGTTAAAAAACAATTATATCCTAATGAAAATCTCAATTGACAATTGATAAGAAAGTTGATAAACCTCCAGATCTGAAAATGATTTGATCATAAAAAAAATGCTTACCCTAAAGTAAGCATTCAAAAAAAATGTTTCAAATATGGGGTATCTAACTTAGTTATCGTATTAAACTACCTCTAAGCTTGTCTGTCATCCTCAGACCTCAGACTTCCGTCCTCTGTCCTCAGACTTCTGACCTCAGGATTAATACCTGTACGTATCCGCCTTAAACGGCCCTTCAACAGGAACACCAATATAATCTGCCTGATGCTGATCGAGTTCTTCAAGCTCAACTCCGATTTTGGCCAAATGTAAACGGGCTACTTTCTCATCAAGATATTTTGGAAGAACGTAAACCTTATTTTCGTATTTATCAGTGTTGGTCCAAAGTTCTAACTGCGCAAGGGTCTGATTGGTAAAGGAATTAGACATTACAAATGAAGGGTGTCCGGTTGCACATCCTAAATTTACCAAACGGCCTTCAGCTAAAACAATGATATCCTTACCATTGATGGTATATTTATCAACCTGTGGTTTGATCTCAATTTTAGTATTGCCATAATTGCTGTTCAACCAGGCCATATCGATCTCATTATCAAAGTGGCCGATATTACAAACGATAGCTTTGTCTTTTAACGCCATGAAATGCTCAGCGCGAACAATATCACAGTTTCCTGTGGTTGTTACTACGATATCAGCCTCTTTAATAGCAGTAGCTAATTTTTTAACCTCATAACCTTCCATTGCTGCCTGTAAAGCGCAGATCGGATCGATCTCAGTAACAATTACACGAACACCCTGTGAGCTTAATGACTCTGCTGAACCTTTACCAACATCACCATAACCACATACAACAGCAACTTTACCGGCCATCATAATATCGGTAGCACGACGGATCGCATCAACTAATGATTCACGGCAACCGTATTTATTATCAAATTTAGATTTGGTAACGGAATCATTCACATTAATCGCCGGCAGGTGTAAAGTTCCGTTTTTCATGCGCTCATATAAGCGGTGAACACCAGTTGTGGTTTCTTCAGAAAGTCCTTTAATATCAGCTATAAGCTCAGGGAACCTGTCAAATACCATATTTGTCAAATCGCCGCCATCATCCAGGATCATGTTCAATGGCTGACGGTCAGGACCGAAGTGTAAAGTTTGCTCGATACACCAGTCAAAATCTTCCTCGCTCAAACCTTTCCAGGCATAAACCTGGATACCTGCAGCAGCAATAGCAGCAGCAGCGTGATCCTGAGTTGAGAAAATGTTACATGATGACCAGGTAACTTCAGCTCCTAGTTCAATAAGTGTTTCAATTAAAACAGCAGTCTGGATGGTCATGTGCAAACATCCTGCGATGCGTGCGCCTTTTAATGGTTTTGATGCTCCGAATTCTGCACGAAGCGCCATTAAGCCTGGCATTTCTGCTTCAGCCAGACCGATCTCTTTGCGGCCCCATTCTGCTAATGTGATGTCCTTAACTTTGTAAGGTACATAAGTTGTCTCTACTGATGACATAGTTTGATTTTTTAAATGATTGATAATTAGATTTTTACATGTTATTTTTTTCATTGTTTGCACACGTAATTGCAAACAGTTATTTAAACATGCCTGCAAATTTAATATAATTTATAAAATAAGTGTGTCTAAGGAAGGCAATAAAAAAGGGATAGATCATTGAATTAGCAATGATCAATGTAATCCTCAGGAAATTTATCCGGCTTTCAAAATCCTTATTTAAAGAGCGGTTCTCAGGATATCCTTCACCAGCAAAACTGGCAAGTCCCGATTAAATATTCAGTAAAAAAAAATCACATTTTCAGGAACAATAAGGTTCAAAAGCTTGTTATTCGGTGACTGCAATCCAGTAATTTATCATTAGAAACAATTAAATTTTAATTTATTCAAAATGATGCGGTTTTATGCATGAATTCAATATGCTGAAGAAAAATCTGAAAAAAGATTTTTCTGCTTTAAAAAAGGTTAAGATAGCCTTGCTTGGAGATACTGCAACGCAACTTTTAAGCCAGGCGTTGCGGGGAACTGCGTATGGGTCAGGTTATGATTTTGAAATATGGGAAGCAGATTTCAATCAGATAGCCCGTCAGGTATTTGATCCGACTTCCGAATTGTATCAATTCAAACCTGAACTGGTTATTATATTTCAATCAACCCACAAACTGCTTGGTAAGTATAATAAGCTCAAAGATGGTCAGCAAAATTCGTTTGCGGCAGATGAGATGACTTTAATTGAAGGCTTAAATTCGTCACTGAACTCCTTACTTGATGCAAAGATCATTTATTATAATTACCCGGAAATTGATGATTCTGTGTTTGGAAGTTTTGCAAATAAAACAGCATCGTCATTCCTGTTCCAGCTCCGGAAGCTTAATTACGACCTGATGGTCTTTTCTTCTCAGCATCCTGAATTCTTTCTCTGTGATATATCGGCCATCCAAAATGAAATAGGCAAATCAAATCTGTTTCATCCATCTATTTATATCAATACCGAGATGGTTATCAGTATTAATGCTTTGCCATATGTTGCTGCAAAAACAATTAATCTGATTGATGCCTTAGCAGGTAAATTAAAAAAATGTGTCATTCTTGATTTAGATAATACCGTTTGGGGAGGGGTTATCGGGGATGATGGCATGGAGAATATTCAGATTGGCAGTTTAGGGATCGGTAAAGCATTTTCCGAATTTCAATACTGGATCAAAAAACTCAAGAACAGGGGAATTATCGTAGCAGTA
>CAYHRC010000380.1:0-2873 GCA_964358565.1 uncultured Sphingobacterium sp.
GTGATATTGAATAAAAGAAGAACCGAAAGGAGGCATAAGCTGCCCGCAGAAATAGCATATAAAGAATATGTCACGTGCAACATACTTTCAATTAGTAAATCCTGAATATCGTTGTATGTCCGGGTCTTGAGACAAGCTTACAAATTCCAAATCCTTATTCCTATCCAGCCGTGGTAAAAAAGCAAACAACTAATGTAGAAGATGAATATACTATTAAATGTTAATAGCCCTTTTATCCACCTGTTGCTGATATGCGACCAGCGACTGAATAGAAACCATATCGATGCAAGGCTAAGCAAGCCGAATCCCAGTGTTCCTAAATAAATATACATAGTGGTATAATTAAGTGTTGAAAATGCGGTCTTATTAATATGATCGGTAATCCTCATCTTTTGGTAGGCCGCTATCAGTGAAAATACCGCCAATGCCGGTAAAGCAGTTAATATAATATCCTTCCATTTCACTTTTTTAAACACTCCCAGGATTATTGCGCCAAAAGCGACAAAGACAGACAGAACCATCGCAGCAATACCTGCAAATATTAGTACTCTTTGAAGAAGTATGGGAGTATATGATGCTTTTTTATAAAAACTATTGCCGTACCCATGGAAGAATGCTTGTCTCCGTTCGTCCGTACCTAAAACGAATGATGGAATAATATCATTTGAACCCCTGAACACGTTTCCCCCGGTATTTACCAGGGTATCTGGCTCACCTTTCTCGGGTGTTACAACTAATTTATTATTAACTATTGACAGCGTAAGCCCATTAAAGATCGGTTGATAAAATCCTATTTTCTCACTGCGGGGATTCGCAAACTGGTAGTATCCGGATAAGGGGATAAAGCGGTTTAGGCTCTGCTGGCTATCAAGGGGTTTGTGCTCTTCGAGTTCTTTGGTCAGATAATCTTCAACGAGCTTTGAAATAGGCCACATTCCTTTGTTGCCATTATTGCATATGGAATACCCAATTCCCGCTTCCCTGTTGTAGAATATCCACGAGTTAAATCCTTCCCCCGTGCCATTGTGACCTCTGAAGGTGACTTTCCTATTGTTGGGAAAAAGCTCATTACCAAGAGCATATCCCGTCTGAAGCCCATATTTAGCTGCAAGTGTACTATGCACCTTTTCCATCTCTTTAAGGCCGTGTTCAGGCAGCCATTGGCCCTTAACCGTTTTCCAGCCGTTCAGGAGATTCTTGATAAATATCGATATGTCATCTGCGTTAGATACCAATGCACTGCCGGCTCCGTTACCCCCGGGTATAGCAAAGGAAAATCGTTCAAAACTGTCGCCTGTGGAATGGTAGCCTCTGGCGTATGTGGGCTTCTCTCTACCATCTAGGTCATAGAACGACCTTTCCATGCCAAGAGGTAACAATACGTTGCTTCTAACGTACTCGTTCCACGGTTTTCGTGAAAGCTTTTCGATCAGATATCCTAAAACCACATAGCCGGGATTTGAATAAGACATTCTTTCTCCCGGGCGCCACCTGGAAATAAGGGATGTTGATATTGATTCTACAGCTTCAAGGCCCTTGAGTGGCCTTCCGGATCTGCTAAACATTCTATTAAGATGCACATCATCGAAACCAGCTGTATGTTCAAGCAAATGGATTACCCTCACAGGATGTGTTTGCTCCCAGGAATTCTCAAATAATATTTCAGGGGCGATTGACTTAACCTTATCATTTAAATTAAGCTTACCTTCCGCTACGAGCTTTTGAATTGCGAGAGCAGTAAACATTTTAGTCACAGAATGCATATGAAATAAAGTTGAGCTATTTGCTTTGACTTTATTTTCAAGATTACTGTAGCCTACCCCTCCCGAATATAAGATAGAATCTTTAGTGACGATCGAAAGCATTAACCCTGGCATGCGCTCCCGCTTCATTGTATTCTCAATCTCTATCAACAAAGAATCCAGATCAGACTTCCGTTTGTTAATTCCAGTTTGGGCCTGTGTATAGGATGCAAATAATAAAGTAATTAATAAAATACAAGCGCGGGGTTTGCTGATAATCGACATGGCTATAAGTTTTAGACCGTAATATTAACTTAAGTAATGCCATCACAGGTTCGCATTTATCCATTCGAACACAATCGGGGCAATATGCCGTATCCTATATAAGAATCTGTGCTTAATTATAAATTATTAGATCTGTCGGTTCAGCGAAATAGGGCAGGCTTTAATGGATAACCCTTGCTGGAGATCGAACCCGAAAACCTGGTTTCCAAGCTATAAAGGCATATTCAAGATTCCCTAAAAACAAAAAACCCTCTCTACTTCACGTAAAGAGGGTTTAGTACCCAAAACAGGATTACTGTCGAACCATTTTATTGAGGATTTGAGGCGAATAGCCTATTTAAAAGCTATTTAGGCACTTTTGAAATATCCAAACAGGACTATTATCGAACCGCTGTAAAATTTCCAATAGGGTATTCTTCCTGAATAGTGGCTGTCACTAATATTTCTTATGAATTAAGTATGCTCGAAATCATAGCGCTCCAACTGTAACGAGGTTTCACGAAAAGCCTTTTCGGCTTCCCGTAAATCGTAAGCCGATTGCATTCTAACCCAAAAGGATGCACTGCCGCCAAATACTTTTTCAAGCCTGATAGCCATTGTCGGAGATATTGCTGCTTTTCCGTTTAACACGTTTGACAATGCAGATCTGGTTACCCTTAAAAGTTGGGCAGCTTTAGAAACAGTCAAATGATTCTCCTTTAAAATATCTTCATACAGCAACTCCCCGGGGTGAGTATTCTGCTTTATTTCTCTTTTCATATCAATTATCTAATGAGTATCCAGTAAATCCAAATCTTCTGCATTTCCATTGACAAAGCGGAAAATAATACGCCAATTTCCAGTTAC
>CAYHRC010000381.1:0-2867 GCA_964358565.1 uncultured Sphingobacterium sp.
TCCCCCAGCAATAAATTGGACTATTATTTGCTAGGATTGCTAACCCCGATAGATTTGAACTTCAACATTACTCTGAGGCAAAATAAATAAGGAAATTAAACATTGAGCACCTTAAACATTCTGTAAAAAATTTCACCATTAATTAATAAAAAAGCTGCTATAAGATGGTTACAAAACTTTTAGAAGAAGAGTACAGAGAGATCTTTTTAAACAGTCCGGTGGCATTGCTGATTATTGATATAGATGCCCCATCTTATACTATTCTTGATGCTAACAATAGTTATTTAACAAGTACTAACACAACACGGGAATCGCTGATCGGCCAATCCATTTTTGCAGTCTTCCCTGTCAATGGTACCGACAATGATCCCACCAATATTGAACGCACAATAGAATCGTTCGAAGAGGCCATAAAAAATAAAGTCCCCGTTGTAAAGAGTAATTACCGGTATGATATTCCAATCCCGGGAACTTCGGATTTTGAGGAACGTTATTGGACAATGACCAATACACCTGTGCTGGATGAAAACGGAGAAGTGATATATCTGATAAACTCCCCAATTAACGTCACCGAACATTACAAGCTCTCGCAAAAAGAAAAAATAGCCACAGAAGCTCTTCAGAAACAAGAGGAGTCTTTATATTCTACGTTCATGCAGGCTCCGGTAGGTATTGGAATATTCAAAGGCCCTGACTATATAGTGGATCTGATCAATCCTCCATTATGCGAATTGTTCGGAAAAACTGTGGATGAGATGCAGGGGAGGCCGGTTTTTGAGGCCCTCTCACATGCAAAAGGAATGGGATTTGAAGAGCTGCTGGATCATGTCAGACTAACGGGTGAACCATACAAAGGAACAAGTGTAGCTATCCCCCTGCACAGAAAGGGAAAATTCGAAACGGTATACGTTAATTTTGCTTACGAACCCTTCCGTGAAAGTGATGGTACAATCACCGGGGTGATCGGAGTTGCAACAGAGGTTACTGATCAGATTAATTCAAAAAACAAAATAGCCGAAGCTGAAGAACGGGCAAGGCTGGCAGTAGATGCGGTTAGTTTAGGCACATTCGATCTGAATACCATATCGGGCGAAATGATCACTTCGCAACAATTTGCAAAAATATTTGGTTTTAACGAGCCGGTTCCAATAAGTGAATATAATGCTGTATTTCACCCTGATGACCTTAAAATCCGGGAAAAAGCACAACAGGAAGCAATTATAACCGGCAAACTAATTTACAAGGCCCGGATCATCTGGAAGGATAAATCCATACACTGGATAAAAGTCGAAGGAAAAGTTTTTTATAATGATGAATCAAAACCCATACGAATAATAGGAACTGTACTGGATATTACCAGCCAGAAACTTGCAAAAGAAGAACAGCGCAAGCTTATTACCCTGGTTGACAGCAGTGTTGATCTGAAGTGCATTTTAGATTTGGATGGAACCATTTCATACATAAATTCTTCAGGAATGAACTTATTGGGTTTAAAAAATCAAGAGCAGGTTTTAAACACTTCAATTTCAGATTTGCATACCCGTGAATATTATGAACAGATAAAAAACGAAGTTCTTCCGGCAGTGATCAGTACCGGGAAATGGGCAGGAAATATGATGCTTCGCCACTTCCAGAAAGCTGAGAGCATCCCGGTATATAATAACTTTATAAGAATTGATGACCCCATTACTGCTTCACCAATAGCTCTTGGGGTGTTAATGCGGGATATGAGACCTGAGCTGGCTTCCAAACTGGCATTGGAAGATAGTGAACGATTACTAAAAAACATCACTTCAGCAGCGCCTACAGGCTTATGGATGTCGGATGAGCATGGGGCCATGACCTATTTTAATCAAACCTGGTTAAACTGGACGGGTCGCCCCTTTGAAGACAATATAGGGACAGGATGGCTTGAGGCCATCTTCCCTGAAGACAGGCAAAGGGTAAAAGAAAAGTTAATGAAGGACTTATCTTTACAGAATTTCTATGAAGTAGAATTCCGCTTAAATAATGCGGATGGCACATGCCATTGGTGCGTAGCAAATGGACAGCCCCAATATCGTAATGACGGTTCCTTTTCAGGTTATATTGGCGCCTGTGTGGATATTACAGAGCAAAAATATTTACAGCAGCAAAAGGACGATTTCATTGGCATCGCCAGTCATGAACTGAAAACCCCGGTTACCAGTATCAAAGCTTATACACAGGTACTTGAAAAAATGCTTGAAAAGAAAGGTGAAACCAGGGAGGCATTAATGGTCAGCAAAATGGATGCACAGATCAACCGCTTAACCAGCCTGATTGGTGATCTGCTGGATGTAACCAAGATCAATTCCGGAAAACTTCAGTTCAATGATTCCTATTTTGATTTTAATTCTATGGTTAAAGATCTTATAGAAGATCTCCAGCGAACTACGGAAAGCCACACACTTATTGAGAGCTTTACCGAAACAGGAGTTGTATTCGGAGATAAAGAGCGCATCGGACAGGTAATTTCAAACCTGGTTACTAATGCCATAAAATATTCGCCGCATTCAGATAAGATCGTTATACATACCTCATTGGAAAACAACGAAGTGATACTTTGTGTAGAGGATTTTGGGATAGGAATTTCCCGGGAAAAACTCGATAAAGTGTTTGAACAGTTTTACCGTGTGAGCGGCGACATTCAGCATACCTTCCCGGGACTTGGATTAGGCCTTTATATTTCCTCGGAGATCATTAAACGTGAAGGCGGCAGGATCTGGGTGAACAGTGTCGAAGACAAAGGTTCAAGTTTCTGTTTTGGTTTGCCTGGAGCCAATGATACATCCTCTAAACATATTGAATAAGGAAGAAATCATTTAGTATTCGAAGCTTTTGTCAGG
>CAYHRC010000382.1:0-2855 GCA_964358565.1 uncultured Sphingobacterium sp.
CTATGAAACCGGCAACTATCCGCGCCCCTCTTTTGATATCAACAAACAATATCCGGCAGTTAAGGCTGAGTGGGTCTATCATTCCAGTGCGAATGTTGTTTCTACTCCGGCCTATGCCAATGATCTTGTAATATTTGGAAATAGCCTGGGTAAAATTGAGGCTCTGTCCGTTAAAAGTGGTAAAAGCCGCTGGTCATACCAGACCGGCGGGGGTATTTATTCTTCAGCCGCTATTGAAGGCAACCGGGTTATAATCGGATCCGGAGATGGAAATATTTATTGCCTGAATGTAAATAATGGTAAACTTTTATGGAAGCTCAAAACCGGAGCATCCGTTTTAGGTGCTGTGGAAGCAGACAAACATATTGCCTATATAGGCGGAAGCGATCATATTTTCAGGGCAATTAACATTCAATCTGGAAAAGTTAAATGGACTTTTAACGGACTGTCTGGTGCGGTTGTCAGCAAGCCTTTACTTTATGAAGGAAAGGTCATCTTCGGCTCATGGGATACTCATCTCTATGCCTTAGATCAGCAGACCGGATCTTTGGTGTGGAAATGGAATAATGGCAGTGCCGTAAGAAACCTTGCCCCGGCCATGTGTATTCCTGTGGCAAGTGATGGCGTTATTTATGTTGCGGCACCTGACCGGGTTCTTTCTGCAATAGATGCAGCAAGCGGAAAGACCTTATGGCGAAGTAAAGAAGCTTCTGTGAGAGAATCCATAGGTATATCAGAAGATAAAAAACTGATCTATGGCAAAACCATGAATGATGAGATAGTAGCGTTTAAAACCAGCAGAACGGTTGGAGAAATTGCCTGGAGAATGAACTGCGGTTTTGGCTATGAGCATGTTCCATCCATGCTGATCGAAAATAACGGACGGGTCTACTTCGGAACAAAGAACGGAGTAAGCTATTCAATTGATCCTGTAACTCAAAAAATTGTATGGGCATACAAACTGGATAATTCCATGATCAACACGGTTAATGTAATAGATAAAAATACGGTGCTTGTTGCAAGTATGGATGGAAAAATAGCCGTCTTAAAATCAGATGAACGTTGATTTCGAAAGAATATCCTTGTAAATCGATTCTTAATTTACAATACTCCTGTTAATTTGAGATTCCAGGCGTTCGCTTGTCATTTATAATGATCATAATGAGGATTAGGAAAGTCCGAACCAGACAATTAACAGGGTGATATATTTTCAAATAAAGCTTCAGAGAAGCACTTCTAAATACATCTGCGTTTCAAAACCAAAAGATGGTATATTAGTTGTATACTAGAATAATGGGGAAAACCATATATATGGAAAATAAAAATGGACTTGAACCAGCATTTTTTTGTGTGCCGGACATTACAGGTTTTACTAAATTCATTACCACAGCAGACATAAATTTTTCCAAAGAGCTTATCCCTGCACTACTCCGGAAACTTATTGACTGCAACACACTTAAAATGAAAATCGGAGAGATTGAGGGTGATGCTATATTCTTTTATAAAACAGGCAGGCTGCCTTCAGTAGGCAAAGTCGCAGAGCAGTGCAAGGCACTCTATAAAACATTTTCAGATTTCATTAATTCTCTGGAGCAAAACGATCCGGAGAATTTCAATCTTTACCTTGCCGACAGTCAATTAGGGTTAAAAATTATAATACATCATGGTCATATAAGCACTGCCAATATTAAAGGCCGGATAAAGCTCCTTGGAGAAGATGTTATTATTGCTCATAAACTGCTAAAGAACGGCATTTATGATTTTAACTATATTCTTTTGACAGATAAATACCTCTCCAAGATCCGCGACAGACAGAATCTGGAACAATGGTTTCATTGGGAGGAGCTTCGTGCCGGAAGTGAGACTTACGATTATATTGGTGAGGTTGGATACCGTTATATAACTCTGGATGAGATGAAATTCATGCAGGATGTTGAGCTTTCAGCGGCTTTAAAACCTAGTAAGAAAACAACATAATAACCACAAATCCAACAGCGCAGATCACCATACCAAACATAAATATATTGTAAGACCAGCTTAGATAATTGTATTTTTTGACCAGCACACTGCCTAAATAATAGATATCTATTGACATACTGTCGTACAACTCCTCTTTTTCCTGTTTCAGCTCTTTAATACGGTCTACAAATTCCTTTAATTGCAATTGCGCAAAATTCCCAAAGAAAAGTATACTGCTCTCTTTCCTGCTCAATTCATATTTTTCTTTTGATGTCACCGTTGGTCTGGCTGATAAAATTGCGAAAACAACAGCCAGAAGGCTTGTAATGAGCAAAAAGGCCATGGGAAATACAAAGCGAACACTTCCGAACGCATCCTCGCTGGAGAATGTAAAGCCGGTACCAAAAAGGGTTATAACAATAGAAATAATAATCGTGTTGATACTGATCATCATATTCGCCTTGTTATCAGCAATTGAGGTAAGATTGATGTGATAATTATATAAAGAGCGGTATAATGTTTCTATTCCTCTTCCGTCTTTAACTGGTTTAGCATTCTTTTTTTCTTCTGCCTTAGCCCTCTCTGATTTCAGTTCTTCAATTTTGCTTCGCTGCTTCAAAATATTCAGTTCCCGCTGTTCATTATAATTCAAAATCGCCTCTTCTGTTTTGAAATTTGTATTGATCAGGAACTGAAGCTGGATTTGTGCCCATTCTTCTTCATTATACGTTTTATTAAGTATCCTCTCCCATTCTATTCTTAACAGGTCGGGCCGCCGGTTAAAATTTTTCCTGCCGAGATTTATGTAATCAGCATCATGCAATATTTCCTGCATCGAGCCATCGGGCACAGCCTGATACCGGGTAGATAATATTAAAGCTTCTATTTCACGGATC
>CAYHRC010000383.1:0-2852 GCA_964358565.1 uncultured Sphingobacterium sp.
GTCTCCCGGAAACACAGGACGGTCTTTTTGTGACTGATGCTTAAATATAGCAAATCGCTTGCGTTCAACTTCCTGTGGTGAAAGGGGTACGGCCATCTCAATTTCATGAGTTTCAAATTCATGCCATGCGCCGCGGTACATCCACAACCAGCAATCTTTGACCCATTCTTTGTCTTTGAGACGTTCAAGAGCGTTTACAATGATATCAAAACAAACTTTATGTGTCCCATGCGGATCTGCAAAGTCACCCGCAGCAAATATCTGATGAGGTTTTACTTTTTCAAGAAGTTCCATAGTTATCTGGATGTCTTCTTCAGTAACAGGGTCCCGCTGAGTTTTGCCCCTGTCATAAAAAGGGAGTGCCATGAAATGGATATGGTCATCTTCGAGTCCGGCAAAACGCGCACCTGTAAACGCTTCTCCTTTACGGATAAGCCCCTTCAATATCCGAATTTCAGGTGTATCCATCTGGTTTGGCTGCTTGCTTTCCAGGAATTGACGCATTGACAGATAAAGGTCGTCAAGTTGATTACTGTCAATATGTAAGGCTTTGCTGAAATCACGTGCGAATTCAACAAAACGTAATGCATCGTCATCCCAAACAGCAGTATTCCCTGATGTCTGATAGGCTACATGTACATCATGTCCCTGGTCAACAAGGCGGATGAATGTTCCGCCCATAGATATCACATCATCATCCGGATGCGGCGAGAAAATGATCACGCGTTTTTTATCCGGATGAGCCCGCTCTGGCCGCTGACTGTCATCGGCATTTGCTTTGCCTCCCGGCCAGCCGGTTATTGTATGTTGTACCTTATTGAATATATGTATGTTAATATTATAAACCGGCCCTTTTTCTGTAGCAAGCTGCGCCATTCCGCGATTATTGTAATCTTCTTCGGTAAGTTTAAGGATTGGCTTGTGAAGATCATTGGCCAGCCAGATAACGGCCTTTTTTATCAGGGCTTCATCCCAGTTACAATCTTTTACCAGCCATGGTGTATTAAAACGCGTAAGTTCAGAAGCAGCATCCTGATCCAGAATAAATTCAACATGATCGGAAAGCTGCAGATAAGTGGCAGGAACTTCCGAAGAAATCTCCCCTTCTACGGCCTTTTTGATAATAGCAGCCTTTTTTATGTTCCAGGCCATGAGTATGATTTCACGGGCCTTGAAAATTGTTCCGATACCCATGGTGATGGCCTTTGTCGGAACGTTTTCTTTACTTCCGAAATCACGGGAAGCATCACGCCGCGTCATATCATCGAGAGTTACAAGACGGGTGCCTGAATTAGGTGCAGAACCCGGCTCATTAAATCCTATATGCCCCGTACGTCCGATTCCAAGGATCTGAAGATCGAGACCACCCATGTTAGTGATCTTTTTTTCATAGTCCAGGCAGTATGCTGGTATCTTTTCAAGTGCCAGTGTTCCATCAGGAATGTGAACATTGGCCATGTCAATATCTATATGGTCGAACAAATTTTCCTTCATAAAGGTCACATAGCTTTGTGCTGATGTGGCTTTCATAGGATAGTATTCGTCGAGATTGAATGTGATGACGTTTTTAAAGCTTACCCCCTCTTCCTGATGTATTCTAACAAGTTCGCGGTAAACTCCAATAGGGGTTACGCCTGTTGCGAGGCCGAGAATTGCATTCTCGCCATTATTTTGCTTTTTGATAATAAGATCGGTAATGCGGCGTGCTACTTTTTTTGAAGCTATGTCCTGACTGGGATAGACGGTGACGAGTAGTTTTTCAAAACGGGTCTCTTCCAGTAAATTTAATCGGGCCATTGGGATCTGACTTTACATTAAGGTGAGACGCAAATATAATTACAAAAAGATTAAGCTGTTGAAATGCACCTAAAATTTCTTTTTTGCAGCTTTGCTTGTCTCGACCACGGCTTATGCTTAAATTTAAATAAGATGAATGCTAACGTAAAAGAATTGTTCAGGATAGCTTCAGCTCCTGAAAGAAAAATAATTGGATTGATGTCGGGAACCTCACTTGATGGACTGGATATCGCCTATTGTTCTTTTTCCGGAAGCGGATTAAATACACAGGTAAAGGTTTTTAACTTTGCGACTGTTCCCTATAACCCTGATATCCGCAGCAAAATCAAAAATATCTTTGCTAAACGTGATGCCGACCTTCAGGAGGTATGTCTGTTAAACGAAATGATAGGAGCTCTGCATGCTCAAATGATCCTGTCCACTCTTGGCAGCTGGAAAATTGACAGTTCGCAGGTGGATCTGATAGCCAGTCATGGACAAACTGTTTTTCATGCTCCAAAGATCCTGCATAACCGGGCTTCCTATCCGAATGGAACCTTGCAGATTGGTGATGGTGATCATATAGCGGTTGGCACGGGGATTATCACATTGTCTGATTTCAGGCAAAAACACATCGCTGCAGGCGGTGAGGGCGCTCCTTTAGCAGTTTATGGAGATTATCTGATATTTTCCAAAGAAGGGGAAAATCGTATTATGCTGAATATCGGCGGCATTTCTAATTTTACGTTTCTGCCCGGCGACAGAGATGCCTCAAAAGTATTTTCTACTGATGCCGGCCCAGGCAATACATTGATGGACCAATATATTCAAAAGGCAGCTCCCGGCAAATATTTCGATGAGAATGCAGAAATGTCGCTCTCCGGCGATCTTTCTGAACCATTGTTAAACGCACTTTTAGACGATCCTTTTTTTTCCGGCGATCTTCCAAAAACCACCGGACCCGAGCTGTTTAACCTGGCATATCTTAACAGGGCAATCAGCAATGCCGGAGATCCCGTGCTTTCAAACGCTGATTTGATGGCAACTCTATGTCATTTTTCAGCCAGAGCCATTAG
>CAYHRC010000384.1:0-2850 GCA_964358565.1 uncultured Sphingobacterium sp.
ATCAGTTAATTAAATACCTCATTTGCGATCATTCAAATGCCTTCAGATCATTATCGATACTTAGGTTCCATTGTTGCTGAATGCCCTGATTTTTACTATGGCCCGTATCCGAATCATATTTTTTCTGCCGCTGGTTCATCTCACGATAAAATTCAAGGTATTCATAATTGATTATGCCCTCATAATTATCCGGACTTAGCTTTTCAGAAAGTAGTTTTTCCTTAAATCGCTCTGCAACGAGTTTTACAAGATCGAAATGTCTCTGTTCATGATTTAAGCTATAGATATCATTCACACCAGGGGCTACCCAGGATGCACTTTTAACAACATACACCTTCATCGCCAGTTCCACCTGAATGATCCCATCTTTCAATTCACTTCGCTGATCATAGCCAAAGGATGAAAAAACGGCAGCAACATATTTACTATTCTCTGCGGAGCCGCGAAAATCATCCCATGTTAATGGCCGCGATGCATGAAAATAAACTGTATCAGCATCCTGTTCAAGATAGTCTGTAAACGATATTTTTACACCTCTGGCAAGTTCTATATTGCGGGGGGCTTCCTTGTTCATCCAGGTATTAAAGAACTTCAAACTGTTTACAAGGAGCTGTCTGAATGCAGGTTCCACTACCGTCAGGTTATTGATTGAACGGTTATATTTTACTGTAGACTTGTAGCGGGTAAGAACAACTGCTTCCGAATCTCTGGCAAGATCAAACTGAAGTACCAGGTTTATCTGGCCGCTCACACTGTTTTCGCCAGACATGACCTCAATTATATTGCACTCCTTAATCCTGACATTTACAGGCCTAGCTGAAGTATTTTGCGTAAGACCCTGTAACATAAAATCCCGGATAGCTTCATAGCCCCCGCCATACAGATCCACAGGTTGCATAACAGGCTTACTTCCGGTTTCTGGCAGGAACAGCTTTGCGACAGGAGATTGATCCGGACGGTCATCCAGTATCTTTTTAATGTAAAACTCTGTGGGCGTAACCGGTATTCTTTCATGAAGAAGCTTTATCGGCCCAGGATTTTTCACTCCGAAACCGGCAGAAGTCATTCCTGTTATAAATAAAAATCCAATTACAAAAATGAAGAGCTTTTCCACTTAATCCGAACGATTCAGCCCACATAATATTGTATGTACAGAGCATCCTTAGAGCATCCTTAGAGCATCCTTAGAGCTTGATCATTACAACAAAAAAGATTCTCTGCAGCACTTCAGATCCGGAGAAAATAAAATAGCTGATTTTAATTTTCCAAACCTTTGATAATGCCATATTCCAGGCCTCTTAATTCGGCTAAACCACGTAAGCGGCCAATGGCCGAATATCCGGGATTGGTTTTTTTATTGAGATCATCAAGCATCTGGTGACCGTGATCCGGACGCATAGGGATGGAGACTCCTCTTTCCTGTGATATTTTTACTAACCCTTTTACAACCTTATACATATCAACATCACCTTCCAGGTGATTATCCTCATAGAAATCTCCCAATTCATTTCTGCGCGTGCTTCTTAGATGTATAAAGTTGATCCTGCCGGCAAACTGATCTATCATTGCTGGCAAGTCATTATCCGGCCTTACACCAAATGAGCCGGTGCAGAAACACAGGCCATTATTCAAAGAGGGAACGGCTGTAATCAGGGCCTTAAAATCTGCAGCAGTGCTAACTACTCTTGGAAGACCCAATATTTCATATGGCGGATCATCCGGGTGAATGACCATATTCACAGAACATTCCTCAGCAACGGGAATAATCTCTGTTAAGAAATGAATTAGGTTTTGACGGAGCCTATCGGCATTTATACCCTGGTAAGTATCCAGAGCCTTCTGGAACTGTTCGATAGTAAAGCTCTCTTCACTTCCGGGCAAACCAGCTATAATATTTCGTGTAAGTCTTTGCTTTTCTTCCTCCGGCATTTCATAAAATCGTTTATTTGCACGATTTATTTCATCCAAAGTATAATCATTTTCTGCACCAGGACGTTTCAGCAGATGCAGATCGAAAGCCATAAAAGCCGCCTTTTCAAAACGAAGCGCTTTAGATCCGTCTTCAACAGTATATGCCAGATCGGTTCTTGTCCAGTCAAGTATCGGCATAAAATTATATGTGATACAACGGATACCGCAGGAGGCAAGATTACGAATGCTTTGCTGGTAATTTTTAATAAATTCATCAAAAGCTCCGCTTTGTGTTTTTATATTTTCATGAACCGGTACACTTTCAACAACGCTCCAGATCATTCCTGCATTCTCAACTTCAAGACGCCGCTTTTCTATCTCTTCCACCGGCCATATCTGGCCATTAGGAATATGATGCAGGGCAGTTACAATACCTGTGCATCCCGCCTGCCTGATATCAGCTAAACTAACTGGATCTGAGGGGCCATACCATCGCATAGTTTGCTGCATCCGGTATGAGCCATTAATATGTTCACTATGACTCATCATACTCCTCCAAAAATTGAGAAACCGCCATCTACACAGATCATAGAACCTGTGACAAATTTAGAAGCATCGCTTAAGAGCCATACCAGGGCACCCTGTAATTCATCCGGGTGACCGAACCTTTTAAATGGTGTATTTCTGATCACTTTTTCACCGCGTTCAGTATAAGTTCCATCTGGGTTGGTAAGAAGATTTCTATTCTGTTCTGTCAGAAAAAAGCCGGGGGCAAGTGCATTCATCCGCATTCTGTCGCCATAACGGTTAGCCAGTTCAACGGCAAACCACTGGTTATAGCAATCAACGGCCGCCTTTCCCATATTGTAACCTAAAACACGTGTAATGGCACGCTTTGAGTTCATGGAAGATATATTAACAATACTTCCTTTTTGTGCG
>CAYHRC010000385.1:0-2847 GCA_964358565.1 uncultured Sphingobacterium sp.
GTTACCAGCAGGAACTCCAATCAACAGATTTTACAACCTCAAAGGTGATATCAGACACCATCCGGGAAACCGGTGTTAGTATGACCTATATTGCACTTGTCTTATTTTTCGGCTTTGGCATCTTCACGGCATCAACCTTCGGCGGCACAATGATACTCGGTTTACTATTGTCGATCACACTCATCATTGCCCTTGTATCGAACCTTACACTCTTACCGGCATTACTTGTATTGCTCGATAAGCGTAAAAGAAAAAGAATAGCAAAAGCGAAGGGGGAGACATGGGATATTTAAGAGGTCGGACCCACAACCCACAACCCACAACCCACAACACGCAACACGCAACCCGCAACACTCAACCCATAACCCATAACCCGTAACAGATCAGGATTGATCAGCCGGCTCCTGCTTCTTTTCTTCAGATCCGGCAGCCCGTTCTTTGAGGATCTCCTTACGATCCAATTTCCTGATAAGACTGTAAAGGATCAGTAAAAAACCAATGCCAAATGCTACTGTCCCGGTTATCATGGCCCATCCGTATTTGAAGACATCCTCTTCCATCAGGTAATAACCAAGCAGGTTAAACGCTACCCCGATAAGGATCAGCCAGATGCCGCGGCGCATGTATTTGTTTTTCATTAGAGAATTCTATATAAATAAGTTATTTACTTTTTGTTAAGGTGGACAACCACCTTTTCTGATTAATTTGTTTTTTAAGTCCCGCATGTGCGGGATAATTTATCCATACAAATATATACAAATCCGTCTTTGCATGGAAACCTGCAGCCTTTGTAATGATTTCAATAAACTGCGTTTTAAAGGCTTAAAATTCTTAACTTTGCGTCCTTAAATTTCGGGAGTTAAAGCACTGATGTACAAAGAATATAAGCAACTTGATCTATCAAAAACGGGGAAAGAGATTTTAGAATACTGGAAACAAAACCAGATTTTCGAAAAGAGTATTTCTAACCGTCCTGCTTCTAAACCTTATATATTTTATGAGGGGCCACCGTCTGCCAATGGCATGCCGGGGATACATCATGTGATGGCACGATCAATAAAAGATATTTTCTGCCGTTATAAAACCTTAAAAGGCTATCAGGTAAAACGAAAAGGCGGCTGGGATACCCACGGCCTTCCTATTGAGCTTGCCGTTGAGAAAAAGCTTGGAATTACCAAGGATGATATTGGTAAAAGTATCTCTGTTGAGGAATATAATCAGGCCTGTCGTACTGAGGTAATGAAATACACCGATGTATGGAATGACCTTACTGAAAAGATGGGCTATTGGGTGGACCTTAATGACCCGTACATCACCTATGAAAATAGATACATAGAAACACTGTGGTGGATCCTGAAACAATTTTACCATAAAGATCTTTTATATAAAGGCTATACCGTACAGCCTTATTCGCCTGCTGCGGGTACCGGACTCAGTTCGCATGAGCTGAACCAGCCCGGCACTTATAAAATGCTGAAGGATACTTCCATAGTTGCTGAATTCCGCATAAAAAATGACCAGGTTCACCCTTTAATGCCTGTTCTGTTTGATCAGGAAGAAGAAGATACGGCTATCCTCGCATGGACAACCACGCCATGGACACTGCCTTCCAACTGTGCCCTTGCGGTAGGCATAGCTATCGACTATGTAAAAGTAAAAACATTCAATCCCTATACCTTTGTTCCGGTCAGTGTTGTGCTGGCAAAGGAACTGGTCACAAAATATTTTAAGGAAGAAGCTAAGGATATTTCCTTTCAGGACTATAAAGAAGGAGATAAACTCATCCCCTGGGAAATAGTCGCCGAATTTAAAGGTTCTGATCTTCTAAACTTACATTATCATCAGCTGATGCCTTATGTAAGCAATGAGAACCTTGAGAAAAATGCATTTCGTGTAATTCCTGCTGATTTCGTGACAACAGAAGATGGTACAGGCATCGTGCATACTGCTTCAGTTTTCGGTGCCGATGACTTCCGGGCTTGCCGTGAAAACAATGTCCCATCAATAATGATCAGCGATGATAAAGGCAATGAATTTCCGCTGGTTGATAAGCATGGGCGCTTTGCAGATGAGGTAAGCGACTTCGCCGGACGCTATGTAAAAGAAGAATACTACAGTGACGAGGAACGCAAAGACCCTGACTTCAGGCCTACTGATGTTCTTATCGCGATTAAACTAAAAGAGGATAATAAGGCTTTCGACGTTAAGAAATACGAGCATAGTTATCCGCATTGCTGGCGTACCGATAAACCCATCCTTTACTATCCTCTGGATAGCTGGTTCATCAGGACCACCGCTGTAAAAGATCGCCTTGTTGAGCTGAATAAGACTATAAACTGGAAACCTGAATCAACCGGTACCGGCCGTTTTGGTAACTGGCTGGAGAACCTGGTTGACTGGAACCTTTCCCGGTCAAGATTCTGGGGGACTCCTTTACCTATCTGGAGGACAGAAGATGGTGATGAAGAACTGTGTATTGGTTCTATTTATGAACTTAGAGCAGGTATTGCCGAATCTGTTAAAGCCGGTTTCATGAAAGAAGGTTTTGAGATCAATGACATGCACCGCCCCTTTGTGGATGATGTGATCCTGGTATCGCCTTCAGGCAAAAAAATGTTCCGCGAACCTGATCTGATCGATGTATGGTTTGATTCAGGAGCTATGCCTTATGCTCAATGGGGACTTCCGCCAACGGAAGCAGGCAAAAAGGGTGAAATTACCCCGAAAGAATTTTTAGAATACTGGGCCAACAATAACTCCCTCTCCTCCGGAGAGGACCGGGGTGAGGCTGGCAGCGCTGTTTATCCTGCTGATTTTATTGCCGAAGGTGTGGATCAGACGCGCGGA
>CAYHRC010000386.1:0-2840 GCA_964358565.1 uncultured Sphingobacterium sp.
GCCCCTGCCGCTTTTGGCTGTCACTATTTACTATGTGCATATGATTATTAACCAGCGCAGCGAAAAAATCCAGGAACAACTTTCTTCACTATCCAGTTTCGTGCAGGAAACGTTTTCCGGGATCCGTGTGATAAAATCATATGTGCGTGAAGCTGATGTGCGTGAGAGGTTTGATAAAGAAAGTGAAAATTATAAATCGCATTCAATGGCGCTTGTACAGGTTCAGGCCCTGTTCTTTCCGATGATGCTGCTCCTTGTTGGACTAAGTACAATTATTACCGTTTACGTGGGAGGTATTGAAGTTATGGACGGGAGAATTACATCCGGGAATATTGCAGAATTCATTGTATATGTCAGTCAGCTTACCTTTCCTGTTACCTCTTTGGGATGGGTGACTTCACTCATTCAGAGAGCTGCCGCTTCTCAAAAAAGAATCAATGAATTTTTAAACACCCAGCCTGAGATCATCTCAAAAGCAGGAGAAAAGATAGATCTGAAGGGCCGCATTGAATTTAAAAATGTTAACTTCCGGTATCCTGACACAGGAATTAAGGCGCTTAAAAACGTTTCCTTTGAGGTTAAACGCGGGGAGTTCCTGGCTATCATTGGCCGCACAGGCTCAGGGAAATCAACCATCGCTAATTTACTGATGCGAATGTACGACGCCGACAGCGGAGAAATATTCATTGATGGCAAAGCTATCAGGGAGATTGATCTTAACAGCTTCAGGCAGCAGACAGGCTTTGTCCCACAGGAAGTATTCCTTTTTTCAGAAACCATACGCAATAATATCTCTTTTGGCGTGCCTTCAACTGAAGAAGGAATGGTAGAGCAGGCAGCAAAAAATGCTGCCGTCTATCAGAATATCATGGAATTTGAGAAAGGTTTTGACACATTGATCGGCGAAAGGGGCATAACCCTGTCGGGAGGTCAGAAACAAAGGCTTTCTATTGCACGTGCTATTATTAAGGAACCGCAGGTCCTGATATTTGACGATTGCCTTTCTGCAGTTGATACCCGGACTGAAGAGGAAATCCTGAAGAACCTGGGCAGGGTTATGCAAAATAAAACCACTGTTTTAATTGCACACCGGATCTCAACAATTAAGAATGCAGATAAAATCATTGTTATGGATGCCGGTGAAATCGTGGAACAGGGCAATCATAAGAGCCTTATGAACCTGCAGGGAACATATTTTGAACTATACGAAAAACAACTCCTCGAAGAGCAGGAAGTATGACCCATACCTTAAAACCCTTTATTTAAACATTTAATATTTCTTTTTGCGGATCTTAACCAGATCAAACAAAGCAGCCTATAAAAAATCAATTTGTAACTTTCATAATATCTATTATATTTACCCCAACAAAAAAGGATAAAAATGGGAGATTTTGACAACAAAGAAAGAGAAGAGGTTTTTTCAAAGAAGGTAAGAGCAGGGAAACGCACCTACTTTTTCGATGTTAAAGCGACACGTTCAAACGATTACTATGTTACTATAACAGAAAGTAAAAAGCGTTTAGAAGATGGTGTTTTCATTAAACACAAAATATTCCTTTATAAGGAAGACTTCGAAAAATTTGCTGAAGGTCTTAAAGAAACTATTGACTATATCAAAGCTAACCAGGAAGTTGTTGAAAAGCGGTATGAATATACTGAAAATAATCATGTAGAACCTGTTAAAGCAGAGGATGACTTTTCTTTTGACATCTAAGTTTTAAAAATAAAATTTACTGAGGAAAAAGGGGTTCGGCTAAGCCGGATACCCTTTTTTTATTTTCCGGAGATATGGACGAAATATTAAGGTTCGTATTTAGAATTATCAATTGCACTCTTTTATTAAATTCTTATCCGGCTCATCAGACCTGTGATTTTATTTCCATTTTCTCCTTCTGAATGAAACTAAAAACATAATTTCTATCTTTGCGGCAAAAAGAAGAATATGAAAGCTTTGCCTGCAGATAAGAATTTTTTAGGTATTGAAGATGAGGCACTGTTCAATTATGAAAACAGTAAAGTAGTTGTACAATCGGCTCCCTACGAATATACCTCATCCTACCTGATGGGCTCAGCAAAAGGCCCTGAAGCTATTATAAAGGCATCACAATTTGTAGAGTTCTATGATGAGGAGCTGGAAGTTGAAACGCTGAACAAGATCGGGATTGCAACCGTCCCTCCTATTGATTTTACAGGGAAAGTTGATGCCGCAGCTATCGACCTTATCGAACAGCATACCGATAAATTACTGAATGACGGGAAATTCGTGGTATCATTAGGTGCAGAGCATACAGTGACCTATGGTTTTGTAAAAGCTTTCGCTAAAAAATATAATGACCTGACAGTCTTGCAGATAGATGCTCATTCTGATCTGCGATACAGCTATCATGATAATATTTATTCTCATGCATCGGTGATGCACCGTATCCATGATATGGGCTTGAATATCTGCCAGGCAGGGATCAGGGCGCAATGTATCGAGGAAGCAGAACTGATAAAAAGTTCAGATCATATTCATACGGCTTATGCCCATAAGATCAGAACGAATCCTTTCTGGATCAGGGAACTGCTTGCAGGCATGACAGAAAATGTATATATCACCATTGATGCTGATGGTTTTGATCCATCTATTATGCCAGCAGTTGGTACAGCAGAACCTAATGGATTATTTTGGAATGAAACGCTGGATCTCCTGCGCACGGTATGCAATGAACGCAAGGTGGTCGGCTTTGATATCGTGGAATGCGCACCGATGGAAGGCAGCATTTTATCGGAGTATACATTGGCTAAACTGGCTTACAGGATACTGGGATATATTTTTTAGGGAAGTATCAGGTTTTGGG
>CAYHRC010000387.1:0-2834 GCA_964358565.1 uncultured Sphingobacterium sp.
TTGGGATCAGTTGCAATGATCATCGGACTTATGACTGAAGGTCAGGTTGCCATTTATGCATTCCTAAGCGGCGGACTTTGCTGTTCGATTATGTGGCCATGTATTTTTGCCCTTGCCATTACCGGTTTAGGTAAATATACATCTCAGGGCTCCGCATTCCTGATCATGATGATACTTGGAGGTGCGATCATTCCGCCGGTACAGGGAATTCTGGCAGATACAAGCGGCATCCATTTCTCATACATTGTTCCATTACTCTGCTTTGCTTATCTGGTTTATTTTGCAGTAAAAGTAAGCTCTGAATTAAAGAAGCAAGGAATTGACGTCAATCAACTGGACACAGAAGCTTCCCATTAATGAAAGAAAAACCAAGTTTTGACTTGATTTTTATGAAACTGGCATCCGACCTGTCGGCTCGTTCACATTGCGTGAAAGCCCAGGTCGGTGCTGTTTTAACAAAAGATACCCGAATTATCTCTATCGGATACAATGGTCCGCCGGCAGGTACGCATAATTGCGATGAGGAATGGCCTGAAACTGGTTGCCCGCGCGACTCAAAGAACAGTTGCTCCCTTGCATTACATGCCGAGGAGAATGCAATACTTTATGCAGTTAAAAATGGTGCTGCACTCGAGGGATCTACCCTTTATCTTACCCTTTCCCCATGTATTTCCTGTGCCAGGATAATCTATTCCTCCGGGATCAAAAAGGTTTGGTATAAGGCATCCTATGCAGAGTACAAAGGATTTCCTTCAGATGAAGGTGTTGATTTTTTGAACAGGTTTGGCGTAGAATGTATAAAGTTCCTTGGGGAATAGCGCCGGATGTGTCAAGCTTGATCTTCTAAATAATGAATCTCATTTCTTAAATTGCAGCTTTTAATTCAATCAGTTTATTTGGAGTAGCTCATGGGGTATAAAAGTTTGGCAGAGTGTGTTAGAGATCTTGAAAAGCATGGTCATCTGATCCGTATCAGGGAAGAGGTTGATCCCCATCTGGAAGCTGCTGCCATTCACCTGCGTGTATTTGAAAATGCTGGGCCTGCATTATTGTTCGAAAATATTAAAGGAAGCAAATTTCCTGCTGTATCCAATCTGTTCGGAACATTGGACCGTTCGAAGTTTATGTTCAGAGATAGTCTTGATACGATCAAAACATTGGTGGGTCTGAAATCGGATCCAATGAAAGCATTAAAGAACCCCTTCAAATATGCGTCTGCGGGTCTTACTGCATTATCGGCTTTGCCATGGCAAACAGGTTTGATGGCGCCTGTAAAATTTGGAAAAACAAAAATAAGCGAGCTTCCTCAAATTCAGCACTGGCCAATGGATGGCGGCCCATTTATTACGATGCCACAGGTTTATACGGAAGATATTGAAAAGCCCGGGATAATGAACGCGAACCTTGGAATGTACCGGATTCAGCTTGGGGGCAACGATTATATTAAGGATGAGGAAATAGGTCTGCATTATCAGCTGCATCGCGGCATTGGAATACATCAAAGCAAGGCGAATGCCCGAGGGGAGGCCCTTAAAATTAGTATTTTTGTGGGGGGGCCGCCAGCACATCCGCTTGCAGCGGTTATGCCCCTTCCTGAAGGACTGTCCGAGATGACCTTTGCTGGTGCATTGGGCAGAAGACGCTTCAGGTATTTTTATGATGATGAAGGCTTTTGTATTTCCTCCGATGCGGATTTTGTAATCACGGGAACTGTTGAACCAGGCCAGAACAAGCCTGAAGGTCCCTTTGGCGATCATTTGGGATATTACAGTTTAAAACATCCATTTCCGCTTATGAAAGTGAGAAATGTATACCACCGGAAAAATGCGATTTGGTCCTT
Source organism: uncultured Sphingobacterium sp. (assembly GCA_964358565.1). Classification (GTDB taxonomy): domain Bacteria; phylum Bacteroidota; class Bacteroidia; order Sphingobacteriales; family Sphingobacteriaceae; genus Daejeonella. The sequence continues at coordinate 1,841 of CAYHRC010000387.1, forward strand.
CACAGTGGTCGGGCGTCCACCGCAGGAGGATACCAGCTTCGGAGCACTTATCCATGAGATTACCGGATCGGCTATCCCGAAAGAAATACCTGGATTACATGAAGTAAATGCGGTTGATGCTGCCGGAGTCCACCCTTTGCTTTTTGCTATTGGGAGTGAGCGTTATACCCCTTATTTAAAAGAGAAAAAGCCTCAGGAGATTCTCACCCTTGCCAATCATATTCTGGGAAAAAGCCAGCTAAGTCTTGCAAAATACTTGTTCATTTCCAACAAGGAGGATGATCCTTCTTTAAGGACAAATGATATTCAGGCTTTCATGAAGCATATGCTGGAACGGATCGACCTGAGCCGCGACCTTCATTTCTATACCAGGACAACTATTGATACTTTGGATTACAGCGGAACAGATATCAATTCGGGCTCGAAAGTAGCTATTGCTGCCGCCGGAGATAAAAAACGTGATCTTTGTACTGAATTGCCATCCTCCTTTTCATTACCCAGGCCATTTGATCTTTTTAAACTTGTCATGCCGGGAGTATTAGCAGTTGAATCACCCGAATACATCAGTCCCGAAGAAACAGAGAAGGGAATAGCAATTTTAAACAGCGCTGTATCCCTGAAAAACATGGATTCGATTCCTTTGGTCATTCTCTGCAACGATGCGGGTTTTGTAGCTGCATCTTTGAATAATTTCGTTTGGGTTACATTTACACGCAGCAATCCTTCACATGATATTTACGGAATTAACTCATTTACTGAAAATAAACACTGGGGCTGCAGGGGCCCGCTGATCATCGACGCACGAATTAAGCCACACCATGCGCCTCTGCTCATTAAAGATCCCGGGATTGAAAAGAGGGTAGATAAACTGGGAAGTAAGGGCGGTTCATTATATGGGATCATATAATGTAGTTGTTGGTTGGGCAATCCGTAATTCGTAATTAATAATCCTTAATTAATTTTCATAATAAGAATGAGCTTTTACGAATTTACC
>CAYHRC010000388.1:0-2815 GCA_964358565.1 uncultured Sphingobacterium sp.
TTTTGCCTGGAATCCTGAGGTTCAAGTTTTTCAGATTTTTTACTTTGATTGTTCATATCCGATAAACAACAAGGCCTGTTTAATGTTTTTCAAAACAATTCCTGTCTTATAGTTTAAGGGCTTCAGCAAGATCTGAATGAGCTCCGGGGACTTCACCAAAGTATCAGTACAGGAATAATTCACCTGGGATTTTTTTTTATTAGCTTCATTTTACAAGTCGTTTGATTCAAATAAATAACTTTGACCAATATCGTCAGAGAAAAATGAAAGTAGCTATTAACGGCTTCGGCCGTATTGGAAGGATCACTATGCGCGCTTTGCTCCAGAAAGAAGGGGTAGAAGTTATCGCTATTAATGATCTGACCTCCACGGAAACCCTTGCTCACCTTTTTAAATACGATTCGGTACACAGGTCATTTAGAGGGCAGGTAAGTTCTGAAGATGGATTTTTGCATGTAAATAATAATGCTATCCGTGTTTTCGCTGAAAAAGATCCTTCTAAGTTACCCTGGAAAGACCTTGGGATAGACGTTGTAATAGAGGCTTCAGGTAAATTTACAAGCGCCCAGGGTGCCGGTCTTCATCTTGAGGCAGGAGCAAAGCAGGTTATAATTTCTGCCCCTTCAACAGATAAAGAGGTCCCTACGGTAGTGCTTGGAGTTAATGATCATTTGATTGATCTGAGCTCCAGAATTTTATCAAATGCATCATGTACAACAAATAATGTTGCTGCATTGGTTAAAGTGCTGGATGATAATTGGGGGGTTGTTAATGGATATATAACTACTGTGCATTCAATGACTGGTGATCAGAACCTGCATGATGCACCTCACAAAGATCTTAGAAGGGCCCGGGCAGCTTCAGCTTCTATCATTCCCACAAGTACCGGGGCAGCGAAAGCGATAACGCATATTTTCCCCCATCTGGAAGGGAAATTAGGTGGTGCGGGCATCCGGGTTCCTGTTCTGAACGGGTCATTGACCGATTTTACCTGTATCCTGAAGGTACAGCCAAGTGCTGAATCCATCAATGCCGCATTTAAAAAGGCTTCTGAAGGATTTCTAAAGGGGATCCTGGAATATACCTCTGATCCGATCGTGTCTGTAGACATCATTGATAATCCTCATTCCTGTATATTTGATTCCCAGCTGACTTCTGTTGTTGGTGAATTGGTCAAGGTTGTAGGATGGTATGATAATGAATCAGGATATTCAAACCGGCTTGCCGACCTGGTAGTAAAAATTGCACGGTTGAAAAATAATGTATCGTTAGCCTGATAAGCCAGAATTAAGATGATCAAGTTTATTACTACCGGCGATACCCTGCCTTTACGCAGTCTTATACTAAGAAATGGCCTCGACCCGGATCTGTGCCATTTTGAGGGCGACGATGAACCGTCCTCTTTTCATCTTGCTTATGTTAAGGATGATCGGGTGCTTTGTGCCGCAACTTTTCACAAACAGAACCGGGATAGTTTTTCTGGTACTGGTTTTCAGCTGCGCGGCATGGCAACATTGACCGGCTACCAGGGAATGGGTATTGGGAATCAGCTTTTAAATTTTGCGATAGTTTACCTTAAAGGACGTAATGTCAACTATCTGTGGTGTAATGCAAGAAAAACAGCATATCACTTTTACCAGGGAATAGGCTTTGAATTTATTTCAGATGAGTTTGATGTAAAAAATATAGGCCTGCACCGGGCTATGTATCTAAAGATCATGTCTTAAAGAACGCCCCTGATTTCATTCGCATTTAAAATAAATTATAGATAAATCATATTAAGTGAAACTTAGCTTTTACTTATTTGTAAGATTGAATATGAAAACAATTGACTTTTTGAATTTTTCCGGTAAAAAAGCACTTATACGTGTTGATTTTAATGTCCCTCTGGATGAAAAATTCCATATCACTGACGATAACCGGATCGTTGGGGCTCTTCCAACAATAGAAAAGATATTAAAGGATGGAGGTTCGGTTATACTGATGTCGCATCTGGGAAGGCCGAAGGATGGTCCGGTCAAAAAGTATTCTCTTTCTCACCTGCTTAAGCATCTTTCACTCTTATTGAATACAGATGTCAAGTTTGCTGACGATTGTATTGGTAAGGATGCTGTAACTCAAGCAAAGGCCCTGAAAACCGGCGAAGTGTTACTACTCGAGAATTTACGGTTTTATAAGGAGGAAGAAAAAGGAGATGAAGCTTTTGCAGAAAAATTAGCCGGGCTTGGAGATGTATATGTAAATGATGCGTTTGGTACGGCACACCGGGCTCATGCTTCAACATCTGTTATTGCAAAATTCTTTCCTGATGCAAAGTACTTCGGTTACCTGATGGCAGCAGAACTGGCAAATGCGGAAAAAATTCTGAATAAAGCAGAAAAACCCTTTACAGCGATCATGGGTGGAGCAAAAGTTTCGGATAAGATATTGCTTATTGAACGTCTTCTGGATAAAGTAGATAATCTGATAATCGGGGGTGGGATGGCTTACACATTTGCTAAAGCTCAGGGCGGTAAGATCGGCAATTCACTGGTTGAGGAAGATAAGCTTGATCTTGCGAATGAGCTCATCGCCAAGGCGAAAAAAAAGAAAGTTAATCTCTTGCTGCCTGTCGATTCGATTATTGCAGATGCTTTTTCTGAGGATGCCAAAACGGAAAAAGCAAAGAATGATAACATAAAAGAAGGCTGGATGGGACTGGATATTGGCCCAGACCCTATTAAAAACTTTAGCGCAGTTATCAAAGATTCGAAAACCATTTTATGGAACGGGCCGATGGGAGTTTTTGAAATGGAAAAATTTGAGACCGGAACAA
>CAYHRC010000389.1:0-2808 GCA_964358565.1 uncultured Sphingobacterium sp.
TTACTCATCAGGGCCGAATACTCGGTAGATATCTGTTTGTCATCAAAGCTTAGAATATTACGGAAGCCCATCACTTCTTCATAGAACTTTACCCATTTATCCATCTGGTGCCAGCCTACATTCCCTACACAATGATCAACGTAAAGTAAACCAACCGGTTCAGGATTGTAATGGCTTTCCCACTTCTGAAAGCCCGGCATAAAGAGTCCCTTATAGTTCTTGCGTTCAATGAACATATGGACGGTTTCACCATAGGTATAAATTCCACCCATACGCAATTCGCCATTTTCATCTTCCAGGGTCTGAGGCTCCAGATAGCTTTCTGCACCACGTGAAGTGGTCTGCTTATAGGCGTCATAAGCATCATCCACCCAAAGGGCAATGATCTTTACACCGTCGCCATGTCTGGTCAATTGCTCAGAGATTGGATGTTCCGGATATAATGGAGTGGTCAGCACAAGCTTGATCTTGTTCTGAACAAGAACATACGATGCGCGGTCTTTCACCCCGGTTTCAGGACCTGCATAAGCCAGATTCTGGAAACCAAAGGCTGTTTTATAAAAATGAGCAGCCTGCTTGGCATTTCCAACATATAGTTCGATGTAATCTGTCCCGTTTAAAGGAAGAAAATCAGACGTATGTGTTTTATTTTCAAGAGTTTCTGTTTTCATGTTTTACAATTTTAATGTCGCAACCGACTCTTGCCGGATAATAATTCATTTTTCAGCAAGCTCTGTTTACTCAACATTTTCCTGCCAGCTTTTATGATAGCTTTCATCTTCGATGCTCAAGGCATAATCAGTAAGCATTAATGGCTTGAACGGATCGATCATAACCGCCAGTTCTTCCGTTCTTTCTTTTCCAATTGATTTTTCAACTGTTCCCGGATGCGGTCCATGAGGAATTCCTCCGGGATGCAGTGTTATCTGGCCTCTTTCAACACTTTTCCGGCTCATGAAATCGCCATCTACATAATATATAACCTCATCACTGTCTACATTACTATGATTATATGGTGCAGGAATCGAATCCGGATGGTAATCGTATTTACGCGGACAAAAAGAGCAGATAACGAAATTATGCCCTTCGAAGGTTTGATGTACCGGGGGCGGCTGATGAACACGACCCGTGATCGGTTCAAAATCATGGATCGAAAATGCCCAGGGATAATGAAAGCCATCCCAGCCTATAAAATCGAAGGGATGTGTGCCATAGATATAAGGATATATAAGGCCCTGTTTTTTGATGAGTAACTTAAAATCTCCGGCTTCATCGTTTGTTTCGAGGTTAGAAGGACGCTTAATATCCCGTTCGCAAAAAGGAGAATGTTCCATTAACTGGCCCCATTCGTTACGGTACCGTTTGGGTGTGCGGATAGGACTGAAACTCTCTACAATGAACAGGCGGTTATCTTCCGTATCAAATTCCATCTGGTAAATTGTACCGCGGGGAATAACGAGGTAGTCGCCATATTCAAAGGGGATCTTTCCAAAACCGGTCTTGAGTGTTCCTGTACCCTGGTGAATAAATACTACTTCATCAGCCTGGCTGTTCTTATAATAATAGTCAGTCATTGAGTGGCGGGGTGCAGCCAGGGAAATATGAAGATCGCTGTTTACCAGAACAGGTTTACGGCTTTCGAGGTAATCATCCTCCGGCTTAATTTTAAAGCCCATCAGACTGGTATGCCGGAGATGCCTTTCCCTTCCTATTTTTGGTTCTACAGAATAAGGTTCACCAAGCTCTTTAACGATAGTTGGAGGGTGGCAATGATAAACCAGTGAGTACAAGCTGGAAAATCCTTCAGTAGAGACCAGTTCCTCGGCATAAAGACTCCCGTTCGGTTTACGGAATACGGTATGCCGTTTATGCGGAATTGTTCCTAATGTATGATAAACAGGCATAAATTAGAATTTAATGGTTTGTATAATTGGTTATATAAAGGTATGGTTTTCTCTGCTTGAATTTTAAATGCCGGAATGTTGGTTTTCATTTCGATTTTTTAAGTATATGATTAAAGCATACAGGCAAAATTGATTAGTTTTGATAAGCTGCTAACCAAAATATTCGTTTTATGAAACTTGTCTCCTACAAAACTGAAGACCATGAACACCTGGGTGTTTTTGTGAATGGTCATATTTATAACCTGAATTCATGCGATAAGATTATTCCTGATAATATGAATGAGTTTCTGAATGGGGGCGAAGAGCTCATGGACAGGGCAAAAAAGGTTAATGAAGAAATTATGTCGGGCAAGCAGGAAGCCACAGAAGAAGTATTTTTTGAAGTGCTGGCTCCTGTACCGCATCCGAGTTCATGCCGCGATGGTTATGCCTTCAGACAGCATGTTGTCTCTGCCCGCAAGAACCGTAAGGTTGAAATGATCCCTGAGTTTGATCAGTATCCGGTCTTTTATTTTACCAATCATAATGCCATCCAGGGGGTGGGAGATATAGAATGCATGCCTGACCATTTCGAGAAGCTCGATTTTGAACTGGAAGCGGCTATAGTTATCGGCAAAAAAGGGAAAAATATCCGGGCATCGGAAGCAGATTCATATATCGCCGGTTACATGGTTATGAATGATCTTAGCGCACGCACTCTCCAGATGGAGGAGATGCTCCTCAACCTGGGACCTGCAAAGGGAAAGGATTTTTCGACGGTTATTGGACCCTGGTTAGTTACCCCCGATGAACTGGAGAAGTATAAAATCCCGGCAAAAGAAGGACATACAGGTAATGCGTATAACCTTACTATGAAATGCTGGGTTAATGGAACTGAGGTTTCTTCCGGATCGATGGGAGATAT
>CAYHRC010000390.1:0-2808 GCA_964358565.1 uncultured Sphingobacterium sp.
CTGCAGGTTCAAATGGAACCAACGGAGCAACAGGGGCTGCAGGTTCAAATGGAACAAACGGATCCACTGGTCCAACTGGCCCCACAGGTGGCAATATGGTCAATATGAGAGCATTTTCTTCTAGTGGTACATGGCAGCCGCCTGCAGGAGTCACCAGGGTTTTAGTTGAAGTATGGGGCGGTGGCGGCGGCGGCGGATATGGAGTTTCAGGTGTTGGTGGCTCTGGAGGAGGAGGCGGTGGATATGCCAAAGTAACTGTAACTGTATCATCTTCGAATACTTATGATATTCAGGTTGGAGGTCAAGGGACATCCAACATGAGTGCTGCAGGAGGCGCTGGCGGGCAAAGCTACTTTAAATTAGGCGGTACCTTTTATGGCTGGGCTAATGGTGGTAATGGAGGTCCTATAACTGGAGGAAATGCAGCAGGTGGAAATGCAGGTTTTAGTTCTGTCATTGAGGGTTATACAGCAGACGGAATGATGAGTCGATATACATCTACTTTGTATTATGCCCCAGGATGTTATGCATACTTGGGTAGTGATGGAGGAGGTGCTGGACATGGCGCTGAAGGTGGCATGGCTGCTGGACCATGGCAATCATGGTCTGTTTCTAATGGAACTAATGGTGGTACGCCTGGTGGTGGTGGTGGTGGTGGTACTTATAATGCCGGAGCCTGTATTGGTGGTTTCGATAACGGTAGTTATGGTGGTTGGGGCGGACGTGGCGCAGTTATAATATATTGGTAGGATTATTGATTAAACCAGTTGATAATTATTTAAGATAGTAGTTCTTTATTTTGACAATGAATCAATTCAATCTATATTAATTGAGAGTCTTTAAAATTTTAGATTTCATTATTATAGATATATGATTTATTTTGAATTATTTATTTTTTTGTTGAATTATTATTTTTTTATACTTTTGAAATAGATTTTAATGTATTTTAATTTTAAAAACTTAATAATAAAATCATTATGAAACTTCTATCTCTTTTTAAAAACAGGATTTTGGCATTTGCCTTTATTTCCGGTTTATTTAACATGGCATCAGCCCAAAACGACAGTATCTTGTTTCACGATGGTACATTTGAAGCAGGCTTTTACAACTCTTTGGATTCAAATTGGGCGCAATACCTTATCAGGGTCACTCCCACAGCTTACCCTGCACAGTTAATGGGTGTAAGGGCTTGGTTTAAAGATCCTGCAGATTTATTACAGAGAATCAGATTTGTTGCCTACAAGGATTTATCCAGCACTGGAGTGGGAGCAGGTACCAGCGCAGCTATATACACATCTCCAAATCCTTTGGCAGTTCCTGTCGGAGCAATAACAACCCTCTACGAAGACCTTTCAGGTAGCAACCTCCAGATTGCAACGGGCGATTTTTATGTAGGAATATCTCAGACAAAACGCCCTAGTACTATTGCGCTTGACCACGATACTATTCCTGGTTATTATCTTTATCAATGGTACAGAACAAGCGTTTTTAGTATTATTAACTGGGTTTTGCTTAATACCAATTATGGCTTTTATGGCCAATATGGAATTACAGCTTACTGGAGACAAATAACAACTGGTGTTGAGGAAAACGAAGACTTTTACGATAACATAAACATAATGCCAAATCCAGTAAATAATAATACCGCTATTTACTGGAATCTTTCGAAAGCATCTAAAGTTACTGTGGAACTTTACAACTTAGTTGGACAGTTAGAAAAAACACTGGTGCCGGGCTTGCTTATGGCCAGCGGAGATCACTCAGTTAACCTGAATGCTTCTGAGTTTGCTGATGGCATTTATTTGTGCCGGTTTAATGTAAATGGTGTTGTTGTTACAAAGAAAATTACGGTTTCGCATTAATCAGTTTCTATAATAAAATCTGAAAGCCACCGTAATTGGTGGCTTTCGTGTTTACAATAACAAATATAATTTGTTATTTGTACAGGTATAATTTATCCATCACAAAGCGTATATTCATTGGAATAATCTTATACTGGACAATTAAAACAATAAAAAACTTTACTTTTGCCGTTACTAAAATGATAGGGCATGTCGAATAAGTTAAATACGATAGAAGAAGCTATTATTGAATTCAGGCGGGGAAAGGTAATTATTGTAGTGGATGATGAAAGCCGCGAGAATGAAGGAGACTTTATATGTGCCGCCGATACCATAACACCTCAGGTTATTAATTTTATGGCCACGCATGGAAGAGGCCTGATTTGTGCGCCTATAACCGAAGAAAAGTGCAAAGAGCTTGCATTGGAAATGATGGTGGCAAAAAATACTTCTTCGCACGAAACTGCCTTTACAGTTTCAGTAGATCTATTAGGTCGTGGTTGTACAACAGGCATATCTGCAAGCGACAGGGCAAAAACCATTAAAGCTTTAGCCAACTCAAAAACAAAAGCGGATGATCTGGGCAGACCCGGACATATTTTCCCGCTTAAAGCTAAAAGCGCCGGTGTTTTGCAAAGGGCAGGTCATACAGAAGCTACCGTGGATATGGCTAGATTAGCCGGTTTATCGCCGGTTGGTGCTTTGGTTGAAATCATGAATGATGATGGTTCAATGGCCAGGCTACCGGAACTCTATAACATTTCAAGGAAATTTAATCTTAAAATCATTTCTATTCAGGACCTGATTGCATACCGTATCAGGAATGAATCATTTATTAAAAGAGAAGTAGTTGTTGATCTTCCTACTGCATGGGGAAATTTCTGCTTGCATGCATACAAGCAGTTAACTAATGACTGGACACACATTGCCCTTGTAAAAGGTTCATGGAAAAAGAATGATGAAGTTT
>CAYHRC010000391.1:0-2783 GCA_964358565.1 uncultured Sphingobacterium sp.
GGTATTTTGATCACCTGCCTCCTTTTGTAGCACCAGATCCTAAAGATCCTGCCGCCGGGATAGTTTCCGCGACGCTGGATGCCCGTCCGGAGTATATCTATCAAGGGGAACACAGTAAGCGGGAAAGCCCGGTGGGTTTATGGTTCAGGGTTCCGATGGTGGTGGTTTCACCATGGTCGCGTGGAGGCTATGTCAACTCGCAGGTATTTGACCATACTTCTTCCATCCAGTTTCTTGAACATTTTTTAAGCCACAAGACAGGAAAAACAATATATGAAGACAATATTTCTTCCTGGAGAAGAAGCATTTGCGGCGATCTGACCTCGGTATTCAGACCTTATAACGGGGAGAAATTGTCTTTCCCGGAAGCTATTGAAAGAAAGCCCTTTATTGAAGGCATACATAGAGCGAAATTTGCTAAACTGCCGGATAACTTCAGAAATCTGGATCAGGAGCAGATTGAACAGGTGATCAAAAACCAGCGCAGCAACCCTCATCTGCCTAAACAGGAAAATGGAATTAAGCAAGCCAATGCAATTCCTTATGAATTGTATGCCCATGGTGTTGCCGATGAAACAAATACTCAGTTTAAGCTATCCCTTACTTCCGGAGCTGAATACTGGGGAAAAGCGGCAAGTGGAGCTGGCTTTATGGTCTATGGAGCCGGAAATAACTGGTCCTTTACCGTGGATGCCGGCGATACGCTGAATTATAACTGGCATCTCAGCAGCTTTGACAATCAGCACTATGATCTGAAGGTCTATAGTGTCAATGGTTTTTACAGGCGTTATACCGGTGATGTACAGGATCCGAAGATTGCGCTTTCTTTATATTATGAGAAAAAGGGAAAGACTTTTAGCGGCAATGTATTGCTTCATGTCAAAAGACTGGCCAGGGGTGAGGAGCTCCTGTTAAAGGTGACCGACAATAGTTACGGAGGACCAGCACATGAACTTTTTTTACCTGAGAATAATCAGGATGTGTTCCTTACCATAGACACTAAAGACAGTTATCACTGGTATGATCTTACGGTTGAAGCAGAAAAATTTCCTGCTTTCAGCCAGCAATTTGCGGGACATGTTGAGCGTCAGACCGGTAGTTTCACCGATCCTTTGATGGGTAACAGTTAAGGTTGCACTTGAAGTAATTCCGGCGACAATTCTTTGGAAAATGATCGTTTTAGCTGAGAGTTTCTGCGTTTGAAAAGAGCCGGGAGGATATTTCGGCTCTTTTTATACTATCAGTTTTGTGCCAGTTTCAGAATCTCATTAAGATGTTTTGATAAGCGAAGGATCGCATCCGCAGCAACCTTAATCTGCTCCTGCGCCTCTTTCCATTCGCGCTGCTCGATAGCTTCGCGCACACCGGGCATTGTTTTTACGCCATAACCGGTGTAAAATCCCGGGGCATACAAGGTATGTTTATACCATGACCGCCTTGGTAATCCATCTTTGGAAAGAAGGGATTGTTCTGCCCTGTAAAGCGCTTCATTGCCTTCCTTTGAAGATTTATTGGCTCCAGCCTTAATTGCTTCTGAAACATAATTTGCAGCGCTGTCAAGACGAGTAAGTGCATTTTGAAGCGGGGAGAAGTCGATATAAGGAACTTCTTCTTTATGCAGAGGGGCTTTGGAAACTTTAGTCGGATCAGCGGCAAGCTGATAAAGATTTGCCTTGATGGCCCTGTTCTGAACCTCTGTTGATTCCCTCATCTGATCCGTCAGGCTGATCAGCTCTTTAACATAGGTTGAAATGGTCTTATGAAGGCTTTTAAAGTCGAAAGGAACCGTTTCAGCATTAGCCATACGCAGAACGGCGCGTCCTATTGTTTGAGATAAGGCCACACCGTATTTAAATTCAGGATCTCCGAACCTCCGGTAACTGTCATATGAATCATAGACAGAATGATAGTCGCCGCCGTTGTTTTCCCCTCCGAATCCTATATTCAGTGATGGAATACCGATATGCTGCAGGAAAGAGGAATAATCTGAGCCGGATCCCAATGCTTCCAGATTCATTGTTTTTTTGTCTATATTCTCCTTACGGGATTTGTCGGAACCCGCAAGGACCACCTGCCTTGCTTTTAAGCGATCAAAAACACTCACATTCGTTTGAGGATCGTTCACATCCCTGGCTATTTCATCAATAAATGTTTCCAGTCCGTGGGAACCCCCAGCGCCTAAAAACCCGCGTCCGTTACTATCCGAGTTGATATAAACGACTGCTTTCTGCTGTAATTCTGCGGCATGATCTTCCACCCATTCAGTCGAACCCATCAGACCGGGTTCTTCAGCATCCCAGGCAGCAAATACCAGGGTCCGCATAGGCTTATAGCCCTTCTTTACCATTTCGCCGATTGCTTTTGCCTCTTCAAGCATAGCAGCCATACCGCTGACCGGATCATTGGCGCCATTTACCCAGGCATCATGATGGTTCCCCCGAACCACCCATTCATCAGGATACTGAGAACCTTTTATTTTGGCGATTACATTATAAACAGGGACCATTTTCCAGTCGGATTCAACCTTCAGATGAACTTTGCCTGTGCCCGGACCGATATGGTAGGTAATAGGCAATGCACCCCGCCAGCCTTCAGGCGCAACCGGACCTTCCAGAGCTTCCAGTAAGGGCTGCGCATCATGATAACTGATCGGCAGGACAGGTATCTTCAGCAGGTTTGTAGCCTCTTTGCGTTCAAGCCGCTTAACATTCTTTGTTGCACCCAGGCTGGGGGTGAGCGGATCTCCCGGATAAATGACCATATCCATAATGGATCCGCGCTGT
>CAYHRC010000392.1:0-2781 GCA_964358565.1 uncultured Sphingobacterium sp.
ACAATTAATACCAATTATTTGAAGGGTACTTATAAAAAAACTTATAGATATTATTTAGTGTACGTATAATTTTATTAAATTTTCATATACTATGTGCTTGTTGGACAATACCAACAAGGGCAGAGCTATACTATCAATTATAATTATGGTATGGACATGGTTCAAAAATATATTGAGAAAGGGGACACGACCCATGACGAGAAAAAACGATGGCAGCGTTTTGGCCTCTTATTAAGTTCCTCAGTGGTGCCAGCCGACCTTTTAGAAAAATAAAAATCCAGGTTTATTACTCTTCTGCGGAAGCCTCAATATGTAAAGTAAATTGTATACCTAATCGTAAATCCCATTCACATTAATGAAATCATAATTTTCATAGCTTGAATAAAGTTGAAATTATGAAAAAATACCTCTTATTATTAATTTTTTTGGGTTGTAAAACGAGCAGCGATGAGCCGGATAAAAGTATGATCGCTGCTACGGTTCCAATAGGGTACGCGATGGTAAATGGGTTAACTACGGGGGGCCTTGGAGGCCAGACCGTAACTGTAACCAACCTTAGTGATTTCAGACATTACTCAAAATCAGCATCCCCAATGATCATTCGCGTATCCGGAAATTTTACCGACACCGGAATGGTTTACGTTTATTCAAACAAAACCATTTTGGGGATAAATGGAGCCACGTTAAATGGAGTAGGATTAGCAATGCAAGGAGTGAGTAATATCATTGTTAAAAATTTGAAAATAAACAAAGTAGTGGGTTCTGATGGAATTATGATCAAGTATTCAAGTCATCATATATGGATAGACCATAATGAGTTTTGGCAGGATAGGGATCATGGATGGAACTACTATGACGAACTTATGGAAGTAACAGAGAGATCGAACTATGTTACTATCTCTAATAATATATTCCATGATGCTCATACTGCTTTACTGGTTGGCAGTGGGAATTATCAAACTACTGATATTGGCCATCTCAAAGTTACTATGTATGGCAACTATTTCTATAATATTTCAGAGCGGCAGCCGAGTATAAGGTTTGGATTTATGCATATTTTCAATAACTACTTTTTAAACGGCAGCGGTTACACGATTGGGGTGACACAAGAAGGAACTGTAAGAACTGATAATAATTATTTTGAAAACCAGAACATTCCTATATTCACTAATTTCAACAATATCCCCGGAGCTGTGAGCGGGGCGTCAACGAATCTTTATATAACTTCCGGCGCGAATCAAATAACCACCCCCCCTTCCAGCTGGCTCCCGCCTTATGAGTATGCCTCTGCATTATTCGCTGCCAGTGAGGTACGTGGCAAAGTATTAAATCAGGCAGGTCCTAAATAAACCTCCTTACCTTTTGAGCCTTTTCATATCCTTAAATCATAAGAATAATCTTTAGTGATCAGGCATTCATATTTTTTATATCTTCAAAAAAAATATGATCATGAAAAGATATCTTATATTCTTTCTTGTTTTTGGATCCAGCATCCTTCAGGCACTTAGCCAGACTATTACCAATCCGGGCGCACTAGCTGCCGGATTTTCAGCAGAACGCCTGAAAAGAATGGATGTGGCTATGAATGACTGGGTTGAAAAAGGATGGATGAATGGTGCAGCTGCATTAATTATCAGGGATGGTAAGATTGCCTATTATAAAGCGGCAGGATTTAATGACCTGGCCGATAAAACACCATTAAAAAAAGATGGTATTTTCAGAATAGCCTCACAAAGCAAAGCGATCACCAGTGTAGCTATAATGATGCTGTTCGAAGAAGGAAAATTGCTGTTAACAGACCCGGTTTCCAAATATATTCCATCATTCCGTCAGCAGACTGTACTTGATAAATTCAATCCGGCCGATACTACTTACACTACCGTTCCGGCCGCCAGACAGCTTACAATTAAAGACCTTCTTACGCATACATCAGGACTGGGTTATGCACAGATCGGATCAAAGGAAGCGAATGCCATCTATGCTAAAAATAAGATCACAGCAGGTCTTGGAGTGAGTAATGAAAGTCTGCTTGCAGCAATGACCCGCTTAGGAACATTGCCGCTCATGCATCAGCCAGGTCAAAAATGGACCTATGGCCTGAATAGTGATCTTCTGGGCAGTGTGGTTGAAATTATTTCAGGAATAAGTCTCGATGAATTTTTCAGGACAAGGATCTTTCAACCCCTCGAAATGAAAGATACATACTTTGTTATTCCCCGGGAAAAGGCAAGCCGCCTGGTTAACCTGTATACAGAAACCCCTGAGGGAAAGTTGATTAAAGCCGACGGGAATATGCTCAACGGTCCAACTACCGCTAATTATCCGCTGACAAACAACACCTACTACTCCGGTGGAGCAGGCCTAAGCTCCACAATTTACGATTACGCTGTATTTTTACAGATGCTTCTGAATAAGGGAGAATACAATGGCAGACGATTATTAGGCAGGAACACTGTAAACATGATGATTACAAACCAGATCGGCGATCTCAGTCTTGGAGATGATAAGTTTGGCCTTGGATTTCAGATTGCCTCCGAGCAGGGAAGCGGCAGTACTCCTGCACAAGCAGGAACTTTTAGCTGGGGCGGTGCATTTGCGACTTCATACTGGGTAGATCCAAAAGAAAAAATGGTGATGCTCTTTTTCCGTCAGTTACAGGCAAGGACTCATAATGATGTAGTAGAAAAATTCAGGGCTTTGACTTACCAGGCGATTAATGACTAATCCCGGGTGCTGAAATCATTGGCGGTAAGAAAATTAAAACGCATGAAGACAATACTA
>CAYHRC010000393.1:0-2775 GCA_964358565.1 uncultured Sphingobacterium sp.
GCATCCTTAACCCGCTGGATGATCACCTGTTTGGCAGTCTGGGCAGCAATCCTCCCAAATTCCGCAATATCAATCTTTGTGCCCAGGCTATCCCCAATTTCTACATCGGCATCCAGTTCTTTGGCCTCTTTCAAAGAGATCTCCGCGGGAGGGTTTTTTACGTCTTTCACCACGGTCTTGAACTGGAAAAGTTCAAGCTCTCCGGCCTCTTCGTTATACTTGGCCTCGATCTCCTGCTTGGGACCATATTTCTTCCTGGCGGCCGCGAGCAACGCCTGCTCTAAGGCATCAATCAAGATCGTTTTGTCAATCCCTTTATCCTTCCCCACCTGGTCGATGATGCGACTTAAGTCCGAAATCATTTCTTCATCCCCTTTACTAAAATTCGATTTCCAGGTTGGCCTTGGCGATGCCCCGGAGAGGAATCTCCAAGATTCGTCCTTCCGCTTGCATGTGTACCTTCCCATCCTCCAAGCCTTGGAGGACGCCCTTGAAATTTTTCTGGCCTTCTATGGGTTCAAACGTTTTGATTTTTACCAGACGGTTTCGATACTTATTATAATCTTCGGGCTTTTTTAGCGGTCGAGTGAGGCCGGGGGAGGATACCTCCAAAGTATACGGGTTAGCAATCAGGTCCCGGACCTCCAGGATCGCACCGAGCTCACCACTTAACTCGGCGCAATTTTCCACGGTGATTCCTCCCTCGCGGTCGATATAGATCCGTAATACCCACCCCGGAGATTCCCTCTGATATTCCAGGTCGACCAACTCCATACCTTGGGACTGAAGGATAGGGTCGACAACCTGGCACACCTCTTGAAGAAGTTGATCAAATTTCACTAAAATCTTCCCTTTTTCTGCAAAAAAAAATGGGCCCGCGAGCCCACTTTTTTCAAGCAGACTTCATGAAAAACGCCTCTTTTAGCTAACCGTAGGTCATGACTCTTTAGATATAATTTTTTTTTCTTTACCTTTGGAGCGGGCGACCAGATTCGAACTGGCGACGTCAAGCTTGGGAAGCTTGCATTCTACCCCTGAATTACGCCCGCTTGCCCAAAAGATTACTTATATATTAACCAAATAGCCTTGATCTGTCAATATTTTTTAAAAATTCTAAAGCCTCCTCCCGGGTATGAACAAGGCCAGCGATCTCCGCTTCTCGTAGTTTAGCTAAAAAGTTTCCTACTCCTTTACCCTGGGGTAACCCGAAGGCTTCCATGATCTCCCTTCCGTTGAGTAACGGTTTCTGGGTTTTAAGGGCAAAATCTTCATAATAATAGCGTAAAAGTTTTTCGGCCACTTCTTTGATTCTGGCCAAGTCATCGGGAAGATCTTCCCCCAGAGGCCAATGGAGGTCAAACTTTTTCGCAGCCAGTTTGTCGGCCAAGGCCAAGAGGCTTGCCGCTATCCCTTCCTGGCCTAAATCCCGGAAAAAGCGGTATTGGGCCCGAGGAGTCACCTCCTTGGTTCTGGCCAGACTCAAGAGCCGCATGTGTTGGCGGGTCAGCTCGGATAGGATGCGAATCGATTTTTTACTGAGCTTCATTCTCCGGCCGATCAAGGCATTGATCTTCTGGCCTTGCTGATCGTGGTCGAGGAACCGGATGGATTGGGTATCTGGATCGAAACTACGGGTACTTGGTTTGCCGGAATCGTGGAGAAAAGCGGCAAACTTGAAGAGAGCTTTTCTGGTTACCCCTTCTTCGACCAGCTGGTAAAAATAATGTTCGAGGGAAATTGCCACGGCGGGATAAAGATCTTGGAGATGGGCCAAGATCCACTCCGCCGCCTTGACCGTCCTGAAGGCATGCTCCAGAAGGGGAAAGTCATGATAGACTCCCTGGTCCAGGTTCTCCCACGCTTGAACCTCAGGAAAAATTTTCTCAAGAAGCCCTGAATGGTAAAGATCGCGGAGAAAACGGTCGGCCTGGTTTTCAGCCAAAGCCGCAAAGAATTCGCTCCGAATCCTTTCTCCGGCCGAGTGGAGAATTTGATCTTTGTTCTTCTGGATCAACCGTAAGGTTTCAGGATCAAGCTGTAAACCGAGGGTGGAGGCAAAACGGAAAGCTCTGAGCATTCTCAAAGGATCCTGGCGCAGAGATTCTTCCGAATTGGCCCGGAGGACCTTTTGGCGGAGGTCAGCAAGGCCATTCATAGGATCAAGCAGGGAGGGAGGCTCCGCTTGGAAGAAGTTCTGCAGAGCGAAAGCCATGGAGTTGATGGTGAAATCTCTTTGCTTAAGGTCATCCATAATATCCCGACCCAGCATCGTAGAAAAATCTAATTCGCTTTTCTTCTTTCTCTTTTGGATGACCACTCGCCAGGTTCCTAAAGATTGATCCAGAGGAAAAACATGACCTCACGCTTCCACGGCCACTTCTTTGGCCAGGTCCCTGGTTTTTCCGGCAGTCACAAAATCAAAATCTTTACCGGAGGGTTTTTGGAGCAGAAGATCGCGGACAGCTCCTCCCACCAGATAAACTTTTTCCTTACGTTTTTGGGCCAGGCGATAAACGACTTGCAGGATTTTAGATTTCTTAAGCAGAATTTCTTCCCGGTTGTCCATACCCTTCTTCCCTTATGGTAAGGTTTTTTAAATATAGCATAAAAAAGACAGCCTAAAATAAACTCCATATGGGCTTGAAATGAAATAAGACAGGAGAAATCGTTTATTGGCGGTGGAAGGCCATCCTTCACTTCCCCTTGCAAAAAAAATTAAATGCTGTGGCCCTGGGAAAGAAATGGAAATGGATTTGACAGGAAATGGATTTGTAT
>CAYHRC010000394.1:0-2733 GCA_964358565.1 uncultured Sphingobacterium sp.
ATGGGCATGGACCTCGAAAGCGGAATATGATAACCGTATTAAGCAGGCCTTGCAGTACTATGAGAAATACATGGACCTGCCAGACAGGTCATTGGATTCCCGTTTACGCCATGCAGATTTTCTTTATCTGGCAAAAGATTTTAAAGCTCTGGAGGCCGAGGCTAATGAAATGGCTAAACTTGATAAGGTAAACCCTAGGGTTTTACGCTACCTGGCTTACTCGGCCTTTGAAAACGGTAACTATGCTGCAAGTGCTCAGGCTTTAAAAGATTTTATTTCTAAGGTAGAGCCAACCCGTATCATATCACAGGATTATCTTTACCTGGGAAGAGCTCAGATGAAGGATACTACTCAAATGACTGAGGCAATGGTGAATATTACAAAAGCAGTTGAAATGGATTCAACTAACGCCGCAGTAATGAGTGAGGTTGGAAAGAACTTGTACACTGCTAAGAAATATAAAGATGCAGCAAAGGCATATGAAATTGCGGTTAAGAACCCTGAAAGAGCCTTACTTGATTATTATTATTTAGGTTCTTCCTATTACTTCGATTATGGAAGCCAAAAGACTGCTAATTTAAATCCGCCAAAAGATTTGTTAGTAAAAGCAGACTCAGCGTTCAGTTATCTGGTTCAGCGCTCTCCAGCAACATACGTTGGATGGCAGTTCAGAGGACGTATTAACCGTTTGATGGATGATGAAAATGACAGTCAGGGATTAGCAGTTCCATTCTATCAGAAGTATATTGAACTGGTAACGGTCGAAAAGCCAGAACTTGCTGCTAAGAATTCAGCAGGCCTGATCGAAGCATATTCTTATCTTGGATCTGTCGCAGCCAGAAAAGATGGAGATAATGTGAAGGCAAGGGAGTATTTTGATAAAGTCCTCGCCTTAGATCCTTCGAATGTTACGGCGCAGCAAGCGATCAAAGCAATCGGCGGCAGCAGGTAAAATTTTCAATAGAATTAATTAGAAGCCTCTGAACATTGTTTAGGGGCTTCTTTTTTTTATCTTTGCAGCGTAAAAAATTAAGATGGAAGCACAAAGTACAGCTGTCAATTACCTGCCGATTATATTTCAAATGATTGTTGCTTTTGGTTTTGTAGCATTAACCATGACTATCACGCATTTAGTGGGGCCCAAGCGAAAAACAGCTGATAAACTGATCGCTTTTGAGTCGGGGATTAAATCAATTGGAAATGCCAGACAGCCATTCTCGATTAAATATTTTCTTGTGGCTATCTTATTTGTTCTTTTTGATATAGAAGTAATTTTTATGTACCCATGGGCAGTAAATTTCAGAGATTTTGGCCTTAACGGGCTTATTGAAATGTTCATTTTCATGGGAACCCTGTTGCTGGGCTTCATTTATATCATAAAAAAGAAGGCCCTTGATTGGGAGTAATGTTTAGACTGTTTCTAAATAGCGGTTTTAATAATTTGAAAAATGTTAATTTCTTAAATTTGCGGCTTATTCAGATCAGTCTGAATTGAGCTTTTTCGGTTGAAAAGATTATGAGTGATGTAAAAATAGTAGAGGCGCCTCCGGGTATAGAAGGATCGGGTTTCTTTGCAACCTCAATGGATAAAGTGGTAGGATTAGCGCGTTCGCATTCTTTATGGCCCTTGCCTTTTGCAACCTCCTGCTGTGGTATTGAGTTTATGGCCACTATGGGTTCCCATTATGATTTTGCGCGTTTTGGATCAGAAAGACCAAGCTTTTCTCCACGTCAGGCAGATCTCCTGATGGTTATGGGAACAATAGCAAAAAAAATGGGTCCTGTTCTAAAACAGGTATACCTTCAGATGGCTGAACCGCGCTGGGTATTAGCAGTAGGTGCCTGCGCTACAAGCGGAGGTATATTTGATACTTATTCGGTTATGCAGGGAATTGATGAGATTATTCCTGTTGACGTGTATGTACCAGGTTGCCCTCCAAGACCAGAAGCTATTATTGACGGTTTTAACAAAATACAGGAACTGGTAAAAAATGAATCTCTTCGCAGAAGGGAATCGCCAGAATATAAAGAATTATTAGGCAGATACGGAATCCTCTGATGGCTAAAATTAATAATCAGTATGTGATACAAAACTTAACTTCACGATTTGGGGAACAGATATCTATTCCAACAGAACCATTCGGGATGTTAACTTTTGAAACATCAGCAGACAGTATCAGTGAAATACTCCGGTTTCTAAAAGAGGATAAAGAACTTCAGTTTATTTATCTGACAGACATTACAGGTATTCATATCCCCGAGCAGGCTCTTTCAATAGGTGTAATTTATCATTTACACAGCCTGGTTAATAATATACGGGTCAGGATAAAGGTTTTTCTTGATGGAAATGCACCTAAGATCCCGACTGCTACAGTATTGTGGCAAGGCGCAAACTGGATGGAGCGTGAGACCTATGATTTCTTCGGAATCATATTCGAAGGTCATCCCAATCTTATTCGTATTTTAAATGTTGATGACATGACGGTTTTCCCGATGCGCAGAGAATATCCGCTTGAAGACCCGAACCGTGTTGATAAAAAGGATTATTTCTTCGGAAGATGATAAATCACCCAATACTTACAGATAACGACCCTCAGAAGGAAACGATCACATTAAATCTTGGTCCTACCCATCCGGCAACGCACGGGGTTTTTCAAAACATTCTTGAAATGGATGGTGAAAGGATTGTAAGCGGTGCTTCAACAATTGGATATATCCATCGTGCATTTGAAA
>CAYHRC010000395.1:0-2716 GCA_964358565.1 uncultured Sphingobacterium sp.
TGCTAGGTGCAAAGAAATCCATACCATAAACAACTGAGCCTAACGTGACTCCTGCGCCAATCCCCCATTTTCGGTTAAGCATACGGGTATAGGTTATTCCCATGTCAAAAGCAACTTTCGCCGGACTGCTGATCTTTGCAGGTGAGGGATTGACGATCTTTGGCTTAGCACTTATATTAGGAGTGAATCGGAATTCCAGGGAGCCTTGACCCTTTGCCATCTGAAAAGGTATGGTCAGCAGGATAAACGCCAATAATCTGAGCTTTTTCATCGATCGAATTTGTCAGGTTCTTTATATCTTCTCACCAGGGAAAACCCAAACTGTAAGGCCACATAGCTGCCTGTATCACTAAATGTCCCGCTTTGTTTCCCGCTGGTCGGGTAAAGGTTATAATGTCCCCTGTTATAAGTTACACCCGAAAAGTTGGCATTGACCCCTACATAGATCTGATTGCCTCCCCTCATTGTTTTTGATGCCCGTACATTCGCCGTATAGGTTATCCATAGCTTATGTTCAAGGTATTCGACCAAAATATCCTGAATAGGGTGACTAACATGAGAATCATCGGAATAAGAGGATCCGCTGTCCAATCTATAATCTCCTGGATGGCTTAGATTAATCCCTGCCATAACAGAAGGCTGCCAATTGCCGATTTTTGTTTGTGAGGTATAGCCTGCCTGGATCGGAAAATAGAGGTGTCCATTCACCAAATTGACATTTGTAAGCCCAAAATTGTTATTTCCCGGGCCTCCGGCGGCGAAGTCGTTGTAGTCAATGTTGAATTTGTAAGCAACCGGGATCATTCGGAAATGTATGCCTGAGACAAAAGTAAAGCCACTCTGGCTCACTCTGTGATAGTCAGCGCCAAACGCGAAGCCGGGAGTATTCAATCTGATCATGACTTCCTTTGCAGTTGTCTTCGTGATTTCGGTACTCGTGCGGAACAGGGGCTGCAAGTCAACAGAAATATATTCCCTGCTCTTATGTGCCGTTTGAAGTTGCAATAGTAAACTGTCCTGTGGAAAAGCCAAACCAACGTTCACCAATAGCAAAACTGTTAACAAAAACTTATGCACGATACGGAAATCTAGACATAAGGGAAGTATGGTTGATGTTTTTAAATATACTTAAATATAGAGATATTGCTCTTTTTAAAAAGAGCTGTAAATTAATTATTGGTCAGAATCAAAAAATTTCCGTTGGTATATTGGGTTTTATTAATAACTAATTCGGTAGCAAGTGCGGACAATGTAGTTAATGCGCCTTTCTCAAGGTTCCCGCACTGTCGCACTGTCCGTCGTTTAGCGCAGCGCTCGGATTCCCACTATTGAGGAGTCTCCTGACTCCTCAGCTCCTAAATAAATAATATCAATTAAACCTTATTCATTGCCAAAATAATCGATACGGAAGAATGCAGGTGATCCTGCTCTAATCTTACGATTCATGCTCTAAACGGGATTTCATGGATCCTTGACTGGAGTATTTCTTCTGTTATGTTTCAAAAATTTTAGCCTGCAGCCTCGATTAAGAAAATACTATCCGGCAAAATTTATACTTTTATCGTACTAGTTAAAAGATTAAATATTAATATGATCTCAATTAAACAAATTATCTTCGACACTTTCGCTAAAGTAGGTATCACCATCAATGGCGATAAGCCATGGGACATGCAGGTACACAACCCGAAACTGTACGACAAGATTTTAAGTGGCGGATCGGTAGGTTTTGGCGAGGCTTACATGGCGGGATGGTGGGATTGTGAAGCGCTTGATGAATTTTTCTTCAGGGTGCTTTACCATCGCGTGGATAAGAAAATGCCCATCGACGTTTACACCGTATTTTACGCACTAAGGGCAAAGTTCAAAAACCTGCAAACCAAAGACAAATCTAAAGAGGTTGCTTATAAGCACTACGATATAGGCAATGAGCTGTTTGAAAAGATGCTTGATTCACGAATGATGTATTCCTGCGGTTACTGGAAAACAGCAACTAATCTTGAGGATGCCCAGGAAGCAAAGCTGGATCTCATCTGCCGTAAGCTGAAATTGGAAAAAGGAATGCGGCTGTTAGAGATAGGTTGTGGTTGGGGGGGCTTTGCCAAATATGCGGCCGAAAAATATGGTGTTTCAGTGGTGGGTATTACGATATCTGAACAGCAGGCCATCCTTGCGCGTGAGGTTAATGAAGGTTTGCCGGTTGAAATCAGGTTGCAGGATTACCGCGATGTGGATGGACAATTTGACAGGGTAGTATCTATAGCCATGCTGGAAGCCGTGGGGCACCGAAATTTCAGGAAATATATGGAAGTGGCCGCAAAAAATCTTACTCAGGATGGCATATTTCTGATCCACACCATTGGCGGCAACTACGATGCCAAAACAACCGACCCCTGGATAGATAAATATATTTTTCCTAACGGGATGCTGCCATCGGCAAGCCAGCTCTCTAAAGCCTGGCAGGGGCTTTTCGTTTTGGAAGACTGGCATAACTTCGGCGCAGATTATGACCCAACGTTACTCGCCTGGCTCAAAAATTTTGAAGAAAGCTGGGACAGCATTAAAGACGATTATGATGAAACTTTTTACCGTATGTGGCGCTATTTTCTTAATGCAAGTGCGGCATCATTCAGATCGCGCAAAAACCACCTTTGGCAGATCGTATTAACAAAACCTTTACATGTGGGTATTTATGAATCGGAACGGTAAATGTTTATTC
>CAYHRC010000396.1:0-2712 GCA_964358565.1 uncultured Sphingobacterium sp.
AAAACCTGCAACTGAGGAACCAGGGTGATTTTAATCTCAATTACAGTGATCTAACTAAAAATTTCTCTATCAGATCTGACGCTAGCTATAACCTGCGCAAATCGGGCACACAACTAAAACTGTCGTATTTAAGAACATTTAATAAAATTGGCACTTCAAATATTAACCTCAGCATCCGTAAAAATCTAAATCTTCCCCTTCCGGGGATAAGAAAATTTCAAACGATGGCCATTATGCTCTTTAAAGACATCAATGCCGATAGTGTTTTCAATGAGGGTGATGAAGTTCTTCCTGATGCGACAATACGGATTAACGGCAAATCATTCATCAGCGATTCGGAGGGAAAAGTTTCCTACAAGAATGTCACCAAAGGGATTTATGATGTGGATCTAACAATGAGTGCCCAGAAAAGCTGGATACCCAGGGCCGCATACAAACAGTCTGTTGAAGTGAATAAAGAAACCAATATTTATATTCCTTTTAAAAAGACAGCTTACTTAACAGGAAAAGTGATCCTCAATAAAGCGCCGAACTCTCAAAAAACATTCAGTATCAACAACATTAAGATAATGGCTATTAATTCTAAGGGTCAAACATTTACAACTCTGACCACGGAAAACGGTTCGTTCTCTTTTAGCATACCTGAAGACAGATATGAAGTAAGAATATTCAGCTCATCTTTTGATTCAAGTTTCCAGCTTACGGAAAGTGTGCTGCATGCTGATCTGAGAAATCAAACAGCTTTAGAGCCCCTGCAATTTATCATCAATGAGCAAAAGCGGCAGATCAATATAAGGAAACCAGAAAATAAATAAGCTGTCAGGCGTTTATAGCTTTCCAAAGCAGGTCTTTTAATTCTAAAAGCCCTTTGTTGGCTACAGAAGAAATAAACACGTAAGGAAGCTCCGGAAGCTCTTTTTTCATTTCGTCCACCAGTTCCTGATCCAGCAAATCCGATTTGCTTATAGCCAGTATGCGTGGCTTCTGCATCAGTTCAGGATTGTATTCTTCAAGTTCCTTTAAGAGAATAGTATACTCTTCAGTAATGGTCCTGCCTGTATCAGCAGGCACCATGAATAAAAGGACAGAGTTACGTTCTATATGACGAAGGAAGCGAATACCTAAACCTTTGCCTTTTGAGGCACCTTCAATGATCCCTGGAATGTCGGCCATCACAAAGGACCTGTTATCACGATACGAAACTATACCCAGATTGGGCACCAGGGTTGTAAATGCATAATCGGCAATTTCTGGCTTCGCCGCTGAGAGAACAGACAGTAATGTTGACTTTCCGGCATTTGGGAAGCCCACCAGGCCAACATCAGCAAGGATCTTGAGTTCCAGTACCATCCACTCTTCTTTGCCGGGCTCACCAGGCTGGGAAAAACGCGGAGTTTGTTTGGTTGAAGTTTTAAAATGCCAGTTTCCTAACCCGCCGCGCCCTCCGGCTGTTAATATTTTGGTTTCACCGTCTTTAGTTATCTCGAACAGGATCTCACCCGTTTCCGCATCACGTGCTATGGTTCCCAGGGGGACTTCCAGAATTTCATCATTCCCGGTTCGCCCGGATTTTTGTCCGCTGGAGCCGGGAAAGCCATTTTCTGCAATAATATCTTTACGATATTTTAAGTGAAGAAGGGTCCAGAGCTGGCTATTGCCTTTTAATATGATATGTCCGCCCCTGCCGCCATCACCGCCGTCAGGCCCTCCTTTGGAAGTTAAAATATCACGGTGTAAATGAGAAGAGCCCGCTCCGCCATGGCCTGAACGGCAGTTTATTTTAACGTAATCAACAAAATTTGAGCCCTGGGACATTTTAATTAGTTTACAGAGAGCAAAATGCACGCAGCAATTTTATTGATCTCAAAAGATGAATTACTGTATTGCCGATTTTTATTTGAAGGTATCGACAACTTTACAGATAGAATCAAATATTTCATCAATTGTGCCAATTCCATTGATGCTGCTGAATTTATTTTGATCTTTATAGTAATTGGCCACCGGTGCAGTCTTTGAGTTGTATTCAACAATACGTTTACGGATAACTTCCGGGTTGGCATCATCCGGGCGTCCTGATTCTTTACCTCTAAGTAATAACCGTTTTTCTAATTCAAGGTTATTAACCTCCAGAGCAACCATTCCTGAAATAGAAGACGACTTGCTCTTTAAGAGTTCATCAAGGGCCTCAGCCTGTGCTACAGTGCGTGGAAAACCATCAAAAATAAATCCTCTGGCATCCTTGTTGGAATCGAGTTTATTACTGATCATACCGATAACAACCTGATCAGGTACAAGAGTTCCCTGGTCCATAAGCTTTTTAGCCTCAAGACCAAGTGCTGTACCCTGGGTAATTTCGCTTCTAAGAATATCTCCGGTAGATAAATGAACCAGTTTATATTTTTCAATTAACTTTTCGGATTGTGTTCCCTTACCAGCTCCCGGAGGGCCAAACAGCACTAAGTTCAGCATTCGAATGATCTTTATTTTACTCCTTTTGGGTTAAGCCCAATTCAGAATGGGTGAGAATAATGATTATTATAAAATTAAAAGCCTTTCCGTTTGAAAGTCGAAAAGGCTTTTAATATATGTGCACCTGAAGGGAGTCGAACCCCTAACCTCCTGATCCGTAGTCAGGTGCTCTATCCAATTAAGCTACAGGTGCCTTTTTTAACGGAATGCAAAAATATGCTTTCTTTTTAAACTAACATAAGT
>CAYHRC010000397.1:0-2707 GCA_964358565.1 uncultured Sphingobacterium sp.
TATATTTTGAACAGGAACCGCCTTCTAAGCCCGAAACATTCGCGCCAGATTTTAGCGCAAAAAAAATGCGAAGCTATCCGCTTCGCATCAATCATATAAATGATTTAAATTATTTATTGGTACTGGCAGCAGTTGATATACCCAATTTGGTTTTAACAGCATTTAACAGATCTTCACCACCGTCGAAATATACCACTCCTGGCTGAGACACATCAAAAACATAAGCATAACCTTTTTCTTTAGCTACTGCTTTAACTGCATCTTCAGCTTTTTTAAATACTGGCTGATATAGTTCAGTACGTTTAGCAGTTAGTTCTTCCTGAGCCTTCTCCTGGGTTTCAGTGATACGCTTTTCCATATCCTGAATACTAGCGCCCAAAGCCATCAATTCCTTTTCTAAAACAGCTTTATTAGCTTCACTAATGGTCTTATATTTCTCTTCATAAGATGTTACTAGTTTTTGGCGTTCAGCACCCATCAGTTCCAATGCAGTTTGTTTTGCTTTAGCAAAAGTCTGAAAATTTGCATCGGCTGTTTTCATTTCCGGCATAGTCTGCAAAAGATCTGCAGAATTGATGTGACCCATTTTTTGCTGAGCACTCGCCATATTACCTGCAAAGAACAATCCTGATGCAAGTACTCCTATTTTAAATAAATTTTTCATTTTTTTTGTATTCTGTTTTTTTGTTTATGATTTGTGAGAAGCCTTAATTTACAAGGGTTCCGGGTTTATAACCAAGGCGAATGATAACATCATTGCTTTTGTCTAAACGCGGACTTGCATATAATAGTGTAATGTCGCTATTTTTATCAAATATCATATCCAGCTGCTGTGCATCTGCAACAGCCTGAATTGCCCTCGCCACACGATCCTGAATCGGTTTAATTAATTTGGTCCGCACCTGGAATAATTCACCCTCAAATCCAAACTTAAGTTTTTGAAACTCTTTAGCTTCCTGTTCCTTCTTGATTATTTCATTCTCCCGGCGCTTTCGCATGTCTTCGGTCAGTAAAACCTGATCTGCCTGATAGGCCTTAAATAGTTTATCTATCTCGGCGAACCTGGCATCAACTTCTTTCTGCCATTGAACAGATAAGGCATCCAATTGCTTCTGGGATGAGTTATATTCAGGAATATGCTTTAAGATATAATCACTGTCAACATAAGCAAATCGCTGTGCAAATGCCCCTATTGAAATGAAAATAACCAACAAAAAGGTTATACTAATTCTTTTCATATTCTTAATTAAACCCACCGTTCAGGGCTTGTGATATACTAAACGTAAAAGGTTGTCTGCCATTGCTATCCAGTCCTGGAATTTTATCAAATGCAAATCCATAATCTATGCCAAGCAATCCAAAAATAGGTAAAAAGACACGTGCTCCAACACCTGCTGAACGCCTGACATTGAACGGTGCGAAATCCTTGAATGAATTCCAGGTATTACCACCTTCGGCGAATGCCAGGATGAATATGGTGGCAGTCTGGCTGGCAGTGATCGGATGTCTTAACTCAAGCACATACTTGTTAAATAAGGGACTACCTGATCCTTGTGCAATTGTTGGATTAGATCCTGCAGGAATAACGGCATTATTGGCATACCCACGCATAGCGATCACTTCAGATCCCTGTAAAAAGTCAAATCCCTGCATACCATCTCCTCCCAGTTTAAAACGCTCAAATGCGGACTGACCCACGGCCTGATTATACACACCGAGAATACCAAACTGAGCCTGTGCTTTTAATATCAGTTTACCATATATCCTCTGGAACCATTGAGATTCAAATTTCCATTTATGGTACTCTGTAAATCTGTATTTCTCTTTATCAGTGGCTGTCCTGTAATTTGTGTTGTTAAACAAAGAATATGGAGGAGTAGCCTGTATTGTTAATTTCAAGTTAGAACCCGAAGTCGGGAAAATAGGTGCATCAACAGAACTTCTGCTCAGCTCCTGGGTTAAGTTAAAATTATATGATTTTCCGGTAGAAAATATAAACTGGTTATAGTTGTTTAGTATGTATTGCTGCAGATTTATTGAAGTATTCGCCTGGAAATAATCATCCGGCCATTTCAAACGCTGACCTAAAGTAAAGGTCATACCATTCATACGAATTTTCTGAAGGCTTGGATCACCTGATTGTAATCCGTTGGATTGCAGGGATGAAAAAGCACTAATGCCAAAATAAATTGGTTTCTTTCCGCCCAGCCATGGCTCAGAGAAAGAAAAGCTGTATGACTGGTAGTATTTACCATTGGTCTGGCCTCTGACACTTAATTTTTGTCCGTCACCTTTCGGCAAAGGTTTCCAGGCGCTCATATTAAACAGGTTTCTTGCCGAAAAGTTATTGAATGTCAATCCCAATGTACCTACAACCCTGCCGCCGCCGAAACCACCAGAAAGTTCAATCTGATCAGAAGGCTTCTCAACCACATTATATTCTATATCCACTGTTCCCGCATTCGGATTTATATTGATAGGCCGCGGATCTGTTTTGGTATCATCAAAATTTCCCAGCTGGGCGATCTCTCTGGTACTACGAACAATAAGCTCCTTGGAAAATTTCTGACCAGGTTTTGTACGGATCTCCCTGAGAATTACCTTATCATTTGTAAGCTCATTACCCTTAACCATAATTTTATTAATGGTGTATTGTGGTCCTTCATACAAACGAATTTCAAGATCGATGGTATCACCATATACCTTG
>CAYHRC010000398.1:0-2706 GCA_964358565.1 uncultured Sphingobacterium sp.
TCAATGATTTAATAAATCAATTGCTCAAATTCAAAAATTGTTCGGACAGATATGTTACAGGATAAACTCTACATCGCCTTTTCCCTGGCGGATAATATCAAATTCACCTGTACTGCAATCAATAATAGTTGAAGGCTCATTACCCCCATAGCCGCCATCAATAACCAGGTCGACCAAATCCTGATACTTTTCATGAATGAGTTCCGGATCTGTGGAATATTCAATGATCTCATCTTCATCATGAATTGATGTGGAAAGGATTGGGTGTCCGAGCATTTTTACAATACTGCGTGCTATGTTATTCTCAGGCACGCGAATTCCAACAGTTTTTTTATTCGAACTTAGAAGCTTCGGTACATTTTTACTTGCATTGAAAATGAAGGTGAATGGTCCTGGAAGTGCTTTTTTTAGAATGCGGTAGGTTTCATTGTCAATAGGCTTTGTATAATCCGATATGTGACTCAGATCGTAACAGATAAATGAAAAGTTGGCTTTTTCTGGTTTAATACCCTTTATTTTACAAATTCTTTCAATTGCTTTCTGGTTGGTAATGTCGCAGCCTAAGCCATATACTGTATCAGTCGGATAAATGATTATGCCTCCTTTTCTTAATACATCGACAACCTGCAGGATGCTTTTCTCGTTCGGATTTTCAGGATAAATTTTGATAAGCATATCTAAAAATACTAAATTAAACTGGAGCAATGGATTTGCTTGTGTTGGCTTTAATCGCAAACCCATGCTTAAATGTCCTGACCTGCACAAATAAAACAACAAAACCTTTTATTGTTTTATTTTATTCTAAGTATGATCCTTGTCTATTCCATAGCTTATTTTGATTTTTATGAAATACAGCATCCCTTCTTCCACGCATATCGGCCATGTGCATTTAAAGGTTTCAGATATTGACCGGGCTTTGTCTTTTTATTGCGACCTGCTTGGTTTCGAGATCACCCAACGTTATGGAGAGCAAGCAGTTTTTCTATCCCGAAAGGAAAGATCTGGCAATGATATTAAAACG
Source organism: uncultured Sphingobacterium sp. (assembly GCA_964358565.1). Classification (GTDB taxonomy): domain Bacteria; phylum Bacteroidota; class Bacteroidia; order Sphingobacteriales; family Sphingobacteriaceae; genus Daejeonella. The sequence continues at coordinate 1,022 of CAYHRC010000398.1, forward strand.
CCTTATGGATGCGGATTATCCTTTAACCGGAGCTTCTGACCATGGCGTTTCAGAAGCATTATATCTGAATGATCCTGATGGAAACGGCATAGAGCTTTATTGGGACAGGCCGCGCATCGACTGGCCACTGGATGATAATGGAAATATCATCATGGGCACAGAACATCTCGATTTGGAAGACCTGCTGCTGGAAATTAAAACTTAAAGGTCACAATCTTAGAATTCTGCATTCTTTGGAGTTCTAGGAAAAGGAATAACATCCCTGATATTCGTCATGCCCGTAACGAAGAGTACCAGGCGTTCAAATCCCAATCCGAAACCTGCATGAGGTGCGGAACCGAAGCGGCGGGTATCGAGATACCATGACATTTCTTCAACCGGGATATTCATGTCCGACATTCTTTGTTCGAGCTTATCCAGGCGCTCTTCACGCTGTGAACCACCGACGATCTCACCGATGCCAGGGAATAAAATGTCCATCGCCCGGACTGTTGTTCTTCCCTGGTTGTCAGGTTCATTCAGACGCATATAAAATGATTTAATTTCGGCAGGATAATCCGTTAAAATAACCGGCTTTTTGAAATGTTTCTCTACCAGATAACGCTCATGTTCTGATTGCAGGTCAGATCCCCAGCTATCAATTAAATATTTAAACTGTTTCTTTTGGTTGGGTTTTGAGTTTTTCAGAATCTCAATAGCTTCTGTATAGGTTAAGCGTTCAAAATCATTTTCGAGGCAGAATTGAAGTTTGGCGAGAAGATCAAATTCGGAGCGCTCGGTCTGCGGTTTTTGTTTTTCTTCTTCCAGCAGACGGTTTTTTAAGAAATCCAGTTCATCTGAACAATTCTCGATTGCATAAGAGATCACATATTTCAGTAACTCTTCTGCCAGATCCATGTTGTCGTTCAGATCATAAAAGGCCATTTCTGGCTCGATCATCCAGAATTCAGCCAGGTGGCGTGTTGTATTTGAATTTTCTGCTCTGAAAGTAGGACCAAACGTATATATATCGCCAAAGGCCATAGCTGCAAGCTCCCCTTCAAGCTGGCCTGAAACGGTCAGGTTAGTTGCCTTTCCGAAAAAGTCTTCTTTATAGTTTATGCTTCCATCTTCATTGCGGGGTATGTTGTCGGGATCAAAAGTTGAAACCCGGAACATTTCTCCTGCACCTTCTGCATCTGAGGCAGTAATAATTGGGGTATGCATATACACGAATCCCTTATCATTAAAGAATTTATGAACAGCATAGGCGAGTGCATGGCGTACTTTAAAAACAGCGTTAAATGTATTTGTACGGAAACGCAGGTGAGCAATCTCACGCAAAAACTCCAGGCTATGTTTTTTTGGCTGCAAAGGAAATTTTTCTGCATCACTGTCCCCGATTATATCGAGTTCAGTAACTTTGATCTCAACACGCTGGCCTTTACCAAGCGATTCGACAAGGATTCCGCTGATTGCTATTGCCGCGCCTGTCGTAAGTCGTTTTAAAACGCTTTCATCAGTCGAATTAAAATCCACAACAGCCTGGATATTGATAATGGTAGAGCCGTCATTTACAGCAATGAACTGGTTATTCCTAAAAGTTCTTACCCAGCCCATTACAGTTACCAGCTGGCCAAATTCAGTTGTGTTTAATAAATCTTTGATCCGTGTGCGCTTAGCCATGTTTTTTTATTGAATTGCAA
>CAYHRC010000399.1:0-2686 GCA_964358565.1 uncultured Sphingobacterium sp.
TCTCAGCCCGCCTGAAAATGCCGAAAGAAAAGATCCACATCAAACTCGCAAGAATGGGAGGAGGATTTGGTATCCGGGCTTACGGACATCTTTTGGTGGAAGCGGCAGCCATTTCCCAAAAGATGAATGCTCCCGTTAAAATGATTTATACCCGCGAGGATGACATGACCTATGGAATCTATCGCCCTACCTATACGGTCACCTACCGGGCTGCGCTCGATAAAGACAATAATCTCATCGCCTTTCATGTACGTGGCGGTGGAATTCCTGAACACCCGGTTGCGGCAAACCGCTTTCCCGCTGGTGCAGTAGATAATTACCTGGCCGAAGGCTGGCAATTGGAGTCGAACATTACAATTGGCGCATTCCGTGCACCGAGATCAAATTTCATTGCAGGAGCCGAGCAGTCCTTCCTGGATGAAGTGGCAGAACTTGCCGGGAAAGACCCCATCGACTTTCGCCTTGAACTGCTCGAACGTGCGAGGACCAATCCTGTCGGAAAGAACAACGACTATGATGCAAGCCGCTATGCCGGAGTGTTGAGGCTGGTGAGAGAAAAATCTAAATGGGGCGAGTCTCAGGCGAATGTTCACCGGGGAGTTTCAGCCTATTTCTGCCATAACACCTACGTAGCTGAAGTTCTTGATCTTCAGATGCAAAACAATAAGCCGGTTGTTCAAAAGGTGTTCGCTGCAGTGGACTGCGGTATCGTAGTCAATCCGGATGCAGCTGTAAACATGGGAGAAGGCGGTATTGTAGACGGTATTGGAAATGCCCTGTTTGGCGAAATGACATTCGCAGACGGAATGCCTGAAAAGAATAACTTCGACAAGTACCGCCTCATCCGGCAGAAAGAAGCACCCAAATCAATTGAGATACATTTTGTGAAAAATGAACATGATCCGACTGGTCTTGGAGAGCCTTTGTTTCCACCCATATTTGGTGCAATTGCAAATGCCTTGTACAAGGCAACAGGAAATCGGTTCTACAATCAACCTTTTGGAAAAGATCTGGAAGCCTCCAAAATAACATTATGAGGATAAGCAGGATTATTGGCATACGGATTCCATAATATGTATAGAATAAGATTCATGAAGATGGGTTTAACTTGAATTAATTAAGCCATAAGTTATTGCTATCAACCTGATTTAACTCGCGCAACAACTTAGTTTACTTATATCTTTCCCAAATGTAATGGCCGCCAGCTTAATGCCTTCACCCAGCGTGAGGTAAGGATAAAAGGACTCCGCTAATTCTTTTACCGTAATTCCATATTTAATGGACATGCTTAACTGCTGAATCAATTCGCCTCCTTCGGGTGCTACAATTCTTGCACCTATTAATTTATCAGTTTCCGTATTTCGGATTAATTTGATGAAACCTCGTGTGTCATGTGCCGCTATTGAACGGGGAACATCGCTCAGCGACAATTTTGAGACTTCAAAAGGCAGATTATTGGCAGCTGCCTGTACTTCATCAAGCCCTGTGCCTGCCACCTGAGGATCTGTAAATACCACCCAGGGTAATGAAGAATAATCGGCTGTATTGTCAGCTCCTGAAAAGGCATTTTCCACAGCAATTTTACCTTCATAAGCAGCAGTATAAACAAAGGGAGGGGTATTGGTAACATCACCGGCTGCATAGATATTTGCCAGATTTGTTTCCATCTTTTCATTTACCTGAATATGTCCATGCACCGTTAATTGCAGACCAATCTTATCTACACCTAATGTATGCGTATTAGGCTTTATCCCGGTAGCAATTACTACTTTCCCAGGTTCGTTCAAGGTTATAAATGAGCCATCAGGACGTTTGCAGTGAATAAGAATGCCTTTATCAGATTTTTCAAATTTAACAGCTCTGTAATTCGGAAGTATTTCAATGTCTTCCGCCCGCATATTTTTTTCCAACTCTTCACTGACATCAACTGTTTGTGTACGGAGTACCCTGTCGGTAAACTCAATAATCCGAATTTTTACACCAAGCCGGTTGTAGGCCGTAGCTATTTCAAGCCCGATATAACCTGCACCCATGATGGTAATGCTTTCAGGTTTCTCTTCCAGATCGAATAAGGTTGCATTAGTCAAATAGTCAATTTTATCCAATCCTTCAATTTCAGGGATCAGGGTATTGGCACCCGTAGCAATCAGGAGTTTCAGCGCTTTGAATTTGTCTTTCCCATTCACAAGGACCGTATTGGCATCTATAAATTCTGCCCATCCCTGCAGCATAGTAAGGTTTTTAAAATCGCTTACTACATCCATATACTTTTTTTGCTGAAGATCTGCCACCAGCTTTTTCTTATCCCGGATAACCTGACCGAAGTCAATTTCAACACCTTTTGGTTTTATTCCCTGAAATCGGGAATACTTAGCATGATACGCAGTTTCGGCTGCCCGGATAAGAGTTTTAGAAGGAACGCAACCCACATTGACGCAGGTGCCGACGAAATCCAATCCTGCATTAACCATTAAAGTACTAAGTCCGAGCCTTTCGGCTGTTATAGCTGCTGAAAAAGCCGCCGAACCACCACCTATGATAATCAGATCAAATTGACAGACCGGGCTTTCTAATCCATTAAGGTTTTTCATGATCTTCTACTTATTATGTATAAACAATTAATTACATCCATTGGGGCCACAAACATGGCCTGGTTGTCCATGAGGCCTGGAGCTTTGTGTTGGCG
>CAYHRC010000400.1:0-2680 GCA_964358565.1 uncultured Sphingobacterium sp.
GAGCTAATTTTTGCTGAGTTCCCTCAGCTTCGCTATCGGGATGACAGGCTAAGAGGAGGGACTTTGAAATGGAAATACAAGGTTTAAGACATTCGGAAACACAAAACCTGTCACCCTGAACGAATTGAGTGGCCTTATCTACTCTGGGAGTTGGTTTTTGCTAAGTTCCCTCAGCTTCGCTATCGGGATGACAGGCACTGAAAGCAGCCGTTGGCCTTGTGTCAGAGCCCATGCGCCTTGCTGTCCCACGCTGGCAGGGGCATCAAAGGGGGTGGTATTAAATAGATTTAATTTTTAACCGATGTTTAGCCATCCGGCAGCTTTATTTTTTAATCCGCTCATTGCCGCTGCACGCTTAGGTCTTACATGCTTTAAAGCTTAGAGTATTATGCCGGCCGATAACGATAAGTGGCCGGCATGAAAATCTTTTTGATATGCAGAATCATTGTCATTGTCCATTGCCTTCCTATCCTTAGTGTATAGTTAGTGTATACTTAGTCTATACTCACAAAAAAAAATCCTGTTAATAAGCATCTTTCCGTATAATCGCTTTCTCAACATCAGTTCTCCTGTACAGTTCTTTTCTTCCAAGCATCACCGGAAGCAGGATCTTTTCTTTCTTAAGCCGATATAAGGTTGATTTGCTGATATGGAACATTTCCTTCACATCATAGGAATCCAGCCATTTCTTCGGTCCGACCCGTTCAAGCAGCATATCCAGCGAGCGCTGAATACGTTTTTGTGCCCTTTCAAGCTCAATGAGCTTTTGAAGTATCTGTTCCTGGTCCATAAAAACCTTGTTAACAGTTTCAATTTTTTGGGGCCAAAAAGTTCAGAGAGCGTTTATGTACACAAAGAAAATAGTTCACCTCGACAAAATTTGTCTACATGACAAAAGAAATTTACAAAAAGAAATCTCACAGCATATCATGGAGACCGTATCATGGAAAGCTCCCTTCTATTTCAAACCCTTGCTTCGTATTGTTCCCCCAGCATGGAGGAAAAGATTTGCTGAAGTCATTTTTGAAAGAAGAAGAATTCCCGGCTGGCAAACTCTTACAGCGCCAGGGACACCCCTCGAACAAGATTTGGTTCATCTCCAAAGGATTTATTATTGGTAATTACATAGAACAGGACGAACTGCGAACCTGCCTGTTTTGCATGTCGGGTGATTTTGCGGTTTCTGTCCCCGCTTTTTTTCACCAGGGAATGTCTCCTGAAAACCTTATTACCCGGCAGGACTGCCAGCTACTCTCTCTTAACTATGAAAGTCTTCGTGAACTGCGGAATGTCCCCTCACTATCCAGAGCGTACAAAGGGATCATAGCCCGCTACGAGGAAGAAAGCCTGCAGCGAATGCGGTCTTTAGTATACGATAGTCATGCAGTTCGTCTGCAAAAACTGCTTGACCGATACCCCGGTCTATTAAAATCTGCTTATCCGGAAGAAGTAGCCTCCTATCTCGGTATTAGCCGCCGTACGCTTTACAGATTTCTTTTATTATAAATTCACTTTGTGCCATTTGGCACAGAATCAGGCCTGATTGCAACCGAACTTAGATCTATGCAAACATCAGACAACATACAAACCTCATTTAAGCCATCCTCCAAACCTAGAAACATCGTTCAGGTAATTTCTTATCTGCTTATAATATTATGGGTATATGCCGCAGTGAGCAAGCTAATAGATTTTGATAGAAGCCGGGGAGAAATGCTCAATCAGGCTCTTGCACCATGGCTTGAAAAGATACTGGTATGGGCAATACCGCTGGCTGAACTTAGCATCACCGCTTTGCTCATATTTAAACAAACGCGGCTACAGGGTATTATCCTTTCTCTTGTTTTGCTGCTGATCTTCACAGCATATATTGTTCTGGTGAAGCTAAACTATTTCAATTATGTCCCCTGTTCCTGTGGTGGTATTATCAGCAAGCTTTCATGGGAAGGTCATTTTATTTTTAATATGCTATTTATAGTGCTTGCAGCAACTGCCTGGCTGCTGCAGCGTGATCAGATATTATTTGCAAATGATCAGGAAAAGCCGAAAACCTGGAACAGAGTAGGCAAAAATTTAAAGATCAAATTATGAAAAGGATCAAATTTAATTTCGCGGTGCTGGCACTTGTACTTGGGCTGGCTTTTGCTTTTGTAACAACCGAAAGCAAATCGCAGGCATTCTCTACACTGTACGGATATAACGGACAGGAATGGGTGCAGCTTACCGGTCAGCTTGGCGGTGAAAATTCCGGCGATTATTCCTGTATCTCAGGTGGTGTTTGGTGTAAGGGGAACTTTGATACTGCTCCCGATGATATCAATGATGAGCCTATAAACGATGCGGATCGTTCTGAAGGAACTGTGCAGGTGATCCCTTAAATTCAATTAAAAACCCGGACATTTCCGGGTTTTTTTAATCCATCACTAGATAGCCTCTTATTAAAGAGATTCATATTAATAACCAGGATTAGGGTTAGGGTTAGGATTTGAGTTAGGATTAGTACCGAAATTAATATTACCTCTCAGTTCACCGTTCGGATATACTGAACTATGAACATTCAGATACCATTTCCCATTCAATAATTGAGCAATTTGGGTATCTGTAAGTACAGGTGTCGAGCCACTTAACGTTCCGGAACTGCCTGAAAAGCTGGTAACGTCAATAGGAATCACTATATCAGAAC